>DCWI01000046.1:0-529 GCA_002328825.1 Nitrospiraceae bacterium UBA2166
GCACACGCTGCACCGGATTTTGCACCGCTTTGTTGAATCAATTATTCCCTTTGCCACCCCCGCCGCCACCGCCCTTTTTGCCTCGTTTAGACTTTCCTTCGTCGGGCAATTTCGACGGATCAAATTTCGGATTCTCAAGTGGAAGTTCTGCGCCTATGTCTAGGAGATAGGTATCGAGCATACCAAGTAAACGTTTTGCATCTTCTGGTCGTCTCGTCGCTAAGTTACTGCTTTCATCAATATCGTTAACCAGATCGTAGAGCCCAATTTCGGATGAATCATAGTACTTAATTAACTTTAGATCATCAAGCACAACAGAAGAGTGAGGACCCTCGACCCCCTGGTAATGTGGAAAATGGAAAAACAAACCCTCTCTGGATCGCAAGACAGTGTCATTGATTCCATGGATGACTGGGACAAGGCTTCCACCCTCAACTTGTTTTGGCACTTTCTCTTCAATACCTGCAATTTCAGCAAAAGTGGGATAGAGGTCTGTACCAACTATACGAGTGTCATCCCATACGCCAGA
>DCWI01000046.1:920-3588 GCA_002328825.1 Nitrospiraceae bacterium UBA2166
CGCAATACTCCAACACTACCACCCGCACCGTTATCTGACATATAGATGATGTATGTTTCAGAATCTATGCCTAGTGATTCTAGAGAATCTAGCAACATGCCTACACCTGTATCGAGATTCTCTGCAAGCGCAGCACGTCCAATTTGCCTGGTTGAACGAATGCCCATTGATTTGTATTTTTCAACTGTCTCGTGATTTGCATTCTCAGGTCTATGTAATGCGTGGTAAGACATCTGAAGGAAGAAAGGTTTTTCAGCTTCTACATTTGATGTTATGAACTTCACCGCACGCTCAGTCATTCCAAAAATATCAACAGGATTTGGATCTTTATACTGTTCAGCATACTCGTTGCCAATATCACCATCATGCACGTCATATCCATGTTGACCGGGGCCACCACCACCAATGTGCCATTTTCCAAAATGAGCTGTTGCATAACCAGCATCATGAAGAAGTTCTGCAATTGTTATTTCTGAACCCAGAATATTTCTTTCGCTCACCGGTGGAATCATTCGATAGCCATCATCAGCTGTCATGGACTTTGCTGCCTTTGTCCAGTGCAATTGAGCGGGGCTTTTTCCAGTTTGCAGGCTTACCCTCGTAGGCGAACAGACCGAAGATGGTGCATATGCAGAGGAAAACCGAGTGCCTTCTTGTGCTAATTGCTCAATACGCGGAGTCTCCACATAATCGTGTTCTGATTTGGAGTATTCAGGATGCATTTGCGTAGACAGCCCACTCCACGCTTGATCATCTGACAATAATAGAATGATGTTTGCTTTTTGTTTAATTTCCAAAGTTTGACTTTTTGGTTTGCCGGAGTTCAAACCAACCATGCTTGTGGGGATTGCTTTGGGAGTTTGCAAAGTTTGCTGAATGCTATCTTGATCTGATCGTGCCTGAAGATATGCAATAAGTGCCTGCCTATCAGAATCTGAACGCAAACCATCAAAACCCATTGTCGTGCTTGGCACAATGTCTCGAGGTTTTTTCAAAAATTTGTCCAGCAGTTGAATTGACCATGACTGTTCTTGCTGTGAAAGTTCTTTCATTGATGGTGAATAGGATGGGTATCGACGATCTGTTGCTATAGATCTGCCCACGATGTTGTCAAGATTAGGTCCTGCTGCAATTCCACCTCCTTGCGATATATGACACAGTGCACACTGGGCAAAGAGATGTCGACCTCGCAAGTACAAAGCACTAGCAGAACCAGAACCGAAATGAATATCTATAGTTGGCTCAATCTGCGAATCATCAGGAACATACTTTTTACGCAATGCCAGCAATTCCTCAGCTTGTTTATTGGTCATAAGATCACGGACAGACAAAATAGTCGTGGCTTGACCGAGTGTCATTATTCCTTCAATGCGTCCAACCACCCGTGCAAGTTGGTGCACTCTTTCTTTGTCAATCTGCTTGCCTTCAAGTGATTGCTCAAACTCTCGTAATAACTGCCCTCTCTTCTGAAGGAATTCCTCGAAAAACTTGATCTCTTTTGATACACAGTCTTTTAAAAGTGCGATTTGTTCCTCTGTTAAGATTTCTTGTACTTCGTTTGCTACCACTCCTCGCTGCACACTGTGTCCTGATTCCATTCTTAAACTCACAAAACCAAAATGCTGGCTCGGCTTTCCTACGGTTTCAAAATCATTGTCTTCAGGTGTGCCGGTTACCCATGTCAGAAGACGTGAAGTTAAATTCCAAAACTCTTGATTAGAAGTTTTGTCCATTCCTCTAAGAAGTGACTTCTCGTCGCGAGGTAATTTAAACTTCCCCGACTTGCCACTGAGATATCTCAATCGCATCTCTCGCATTTCTTCTATCTGTGACTTAGATAAAGTTGTTGCGATCTCGCCAAGACCAATGGCAAGTACTCTTCCTAGTTCCGCTTCGTGTTCACTATAGTCTTCAGCAATTGTCAAGAATTGTTCTTTGTCTAATTGCTCACCAACAAGAATACTTTCGAGCGAATGATTAACTTGTTGTCTAGCTAGCACTACACTCTGCAACGTCTCCATTTGTTCTGCATGAAGTTCAACTAAGCGCTTCCTCTGAGACTCCGTCAACAATGCGTATGTTTCTTGTCCTGCTGAGCTACGGGTCAAACTATGACCACTAGCCACTCTGAATTTAATAAAGCCAAAAAAGTTTGCCAATCGACCAACAGAAACATAGGCGTTCTGTTCTGAAGAACCTGTCAGCCATGTGAGTGTTCGAGAAGCAACTGCTTGCAATTGCTTCTTCGCATCAACTTCATCCAAACGTGTGTCCCTTAGGGAGCCATCATTGGAACCTGGTGGTGTTTGCCCATATATTTGTGATGAGAGAAGCAAGGCTAATACGAAGCAACTGAAATTAACTAATATTTGCCTCATTAACTTTCTCAACGTATTATTAAGTTCGTTATTACAGTCTTTCTACCGTTAATTCCGTTATCGTCGATCTCTTCATCTTTACACCAGATGCCATGTGAGGCCTCCTATTGCTAGGAAGCTCTGTCAACAAAAGTGTCAACAACTGTGTGCATCCTTGTAACAGGAGCCGCGTAAGCGGCGACTCTAAACGCAGTTTAGAGGGCGGGATTCGAACCCGCGGTACCGGTATAACCAGTACGCCGGTTTAGCAAACCGGTGCCTTCAGCCGCTCGGCCACCTGTCCAGAGGGA
>DCWI01000005.1 GCA_002328825.1 Nitrospiraceae bacterium UBA2166
GTTTGAATTTGATTTCACCGCAAATGCAGTCAGATGAGGAATATCAGAAAATGCAGAATCAAAAACTTGCAAGTGCCGACAAAGGGTAGCGTAACTATACAGATAAAAGGGAGTCCCTACTTTGGCCGCAATGTTGCCGATAGCAACACCCTCACAGAAAAAATCCCCGCCGACAAATTTAAAATCATGCATGGCAACTATACCTATAAACGATCAACTTTCAGACAAACCTGATTCTTATTCTTCCTCATCCTCAATCGACGTTGAACCTGTGTCAAGAAGAAGGTCTTCTGGTGCAATCGGAGGCCCCTTGACCCCACAGCCCCACATTACCACTAATAACACACTGCAAACCAAAACCAGACACCAGCTTCTGGTTTCATTAATTAGTTTCACGCTCTAACGCCTTCCCAAGGGAGGCAAGTTTTCTTTCGACCCTTTTCCGTGCAGTTCCACCAATTGCTGACCGACGCTTAAGCGACCCCTCAACCGTCAACACTTCAAGTGCTCCTTTATCAAACTTGGTCGTAAATGTTCGAAGTTCCTTTAAGGTAAAGTCAGTAAACTTTCGGTTGTTCTCCGAACAAAACAGCACCATCCGACCAACAATATGATGAGCCTCTCGAAATGGAATTCCTCTCGTCACAAGGTAGTCGGCAAGATCAGTCGAAAAAATCCATTCATCCTGAGCTGCCAAAGCCAATACTCCACGATTGACAGTAATGCTTTGAAAAAGTTTTGGGTACAGACTCACACACGCACTTACTGTCTCCATTGTGTCAAACAATGGAATTTTATCTTCCTGTAAATCTCGGTTATAGCTAAGGGGAAGTCCTTTCATAACAGTAAGTAAACCAATGAGATGGCCGTACACCCGCCCAGTTTTTCCACGCACGAGTTCCGGCACATCCGGATTTTTCTTTTGTGGCATCATGCTACTCCCAGTACACACCGCGTCATCAAGTTCAACAAACTGGAATTCGTTTGATGACCACAAAATCAACTCTTCACTGAGCCGAGAAAGGTGCATCATTAAGATAGACACAATCCCAAGGGTTTCCAAAATAAAATCTCGATCCGATACCGCGTCAAGACTGTTTTCAGTCACAGCGCGAAACCCAAGCATGCGTGCGGTGTATTTCCGGTCAAAAGAAAAATTCGGCCCCGCAAGTGCCCCAGATCCAAGAGGCATCACATCGATGCGCTTCAGAGCATCACGCAAACGCTGCTTATCACGATCAAACATCTCGACGTATGCCAGCAGATGATGCGCAAATAATACAGGCTGTGCGCGCTGAAGATGCGTATATCCCGGCATCACCACATCCCGATAGCATCCGGCACAGTCAACCAGCACCTGCTGAAACTGAATGACCTTTCTCACTAAATCGTTGACGCGATCTTTGACATACATACGGACATCCACAGCAACTTGATCATTGCGACTTCTGCCTGTATGCAATTTCCCGCCAAGCTTTCCCAACAAAGCAATTAATCGACGTTCGATAGCCATGTGAATATCTTCATCTTCACTTGTAAACACAAACGTCTCACCTTCAATCTCTTGCTCGATCTGTTTCAAGCCCTTCACAATTTTTGACGATTCCCGAGATGTTAGAAGCCCCGCTTTTTCGAGAGTCTGACTGTGGGCAATACTCCCACGTATGTCATAACGATAAAGCCTCCGGTCAATAGACAATGAGCTGCTAAACCTCTCGACCTCTAGATCAAGAGGCTCACGAAACCGACCAGCCCAGAGCTTCTCTGTCTTGCTCTTCTTAGCGGTCATGATGAGCCACGTCGCCGAGATGCTTGAATGGCCAACCGAAGTCCGTTCAGCCGAATGAATCCTTCCGCATCTTGTTGCTTATACACACTATCCTCTTCAAATGTCGCCAGATCTTCGCGATATAAAGAATTGTCTGATCGTCGTCCAACAACGGTACATCCCCCTTTGTACAACTTTACTCTGACCGTCCCAGTGACATGCCGTTGAGCCTCATCAATCGCACACTGAAACATTTCACGTTCTGGAGAAAACCAATACCCCTCATAGACGATTTTGGCATATTGAGGAATCAGTCCATCACGCAAATGAACAACCTCTCTATCCATCGTAATCGACTCAATTCCCCGATGTGCCACGTGAAGAATAGTTCCACCTGGCGTCTCATATATCCCTCTCGATTTCATCCCAACATAACGGTTTTCGACAAGATCCAATCGTCCAATTCCGTACATCCCTCCGATCTTATTTAAATATGACAGCAAGTCAGCAGGTGACAGTTGTTGACCATCAACGACAACAGGATTTCCTGCGTTATATTGAATTTCAAGATATCGAGGTGTGTCTGGACTTGATTCAGGTGCGCTCGTGACTTGATAAACATCTGCAGGTGCTTCCTTCCACGGGTTCTCAAGAACCCCCCCCTCTGAACTAACATGAAACAGATTCTGATCCACGCTATAAGGTTTTGCCGGAGATGCAGAGACTGGGATACCATGCTGTTTCGCATACGAAAGCAAATCATTGCGTGATCGGAATGGCCATGTCCGCCAAGGCGCAACAATGGCAATGTCCGGATCCAACGCTCGAGCAGCCAGTTCAAACCTCACTTGATCATTCCCTTTACCCGTCGCTCCATGCGCAATAGCCTCAGCACCTTCTATCCGTGCGATCTCCACCTGCCGCTTCGCAATCAGTGGCCGAGCAATCGCTGTTCCTAACAAATAGCACCCTTCATATACCGCATTAGCACGAAGCATTGGAAATACGAATTCAGCGGCAAAAACATCACGTAAGTCTTCAATCCAGACACTACATGCGCCCACAGCTCTTGCTTTTTCACGCACAGCATCAAAATCTTCGTCTTGGCCAAGATCAGCACAAAACGCAACCACAGCATATCCAGATTCCTCAATAAGCCATTTCAGAATAACCGACGTATCAAGTCCACCAGAATATGCAAGAACAACTTTCTTTTTCTCAGTGCTCATTATCATCAGTTTCCAAGCAGTTGTACAAGAATTGCTTTCTGAACATGCAATCTATTTTCGGCTTGATCAAACACAATCGATTGTGGCCCGTCGATCACATCGGATGTGATCTCTTCGCCCCTGTGCGCCGGCAAACAATGCATCACGAGCGCTTGAGGCTTTGCCTCAGCTACAAGCGCCTCATTCACCTGATAGCCTGAAAATACATTGTCCCGAGTGTTCTTTTCTCCCTCGCATCCCATGCTTGTCCAAACATCAGTATAGATGAAGTCTGCATTTTTTACTGCACTTACTGGATCAGTTCCACATTCAACAGTTCCTACATGAGACCCCATACATGCCGCATCCATAATCGCCTGATGTGGTTGATATCCTGCCGGACACGCAAGCGATAAAATCATGCCCATGCGCACAGAAGCTTCAATTAAAGAGTGTGCCACATTATTCCCATCCCCAACATATGCAATTTTTACTTTTTGCAACTGACCTACACGCTCTTGTATCGTGAAAAGATCTGCGAGAACCTGGCAAGGATGATGAAGATCTGTCAAACCATTAATGACTGGAATCATCGCGTGTAATGCCCACTCTTCAAGCACATCTTGTCCAAATGTTCGAATCACAAGACCATCGACATAACGGGAAAGAACCTTCACCGTATCGGCCACACTTTCCCCACGAGTCATCTGGCTTCCTTCCGATCCAAGCACAAGTGAATGTCCTCCCAACTGAGTCATAGCCACTTCAAAAGAAATACGCGTTCGGGTTGATGCCTTTTCGAAAATAAGGCCGATAGATTTTCCTGCGAGAGGCCATGATGAGACCTGATCCGAGCGGTTTGCTTTCATCATACTTGCACTACAAAGGATTTCGTCGATCTCAGTCACGCTAAGGTCTGCAATCTTCATAAGATGTGTTGGCTTCATAAAATCAACTCAGTTATGCCTTTTGAAACGCGCCTGCAAGCACCTCGATTAATCGATCAATATCATTTTGACTGATAGTAAGAGGGGGCATAAATCGCAATACTCGTCCACTCGTACAGTTGATTAAGACCCCTTGCTTACGGCAAATGTCAACAATATGAGTTCCCTCAATACTCAGTGCTAACCCTAGCAACAATCCTCGCCCACGCACTTCTTGAATACATCCAAACCTTTCCTTTAGCCCGTATAGTTTTTTCTCAAAATACTGGCCAATCTCTCGACAACGATCAAGCAATCCGTCTTCTAACAATTTGTTCAAAACAGCACGTGCTGCCGAACAAACCAGAGGATTGCCCCCAAGAGTACACCCATGCATCCCAGGGCTAAATGCTCGTGCTACCTTTTCAATAGCCAAACAGGCCCCAACAGGAACGCCTCCGCCTAAACCTTTTGCTAGCGTCATAATATCTGGAATCACTCCATCGTGCTCATATGCAAAAAAATGTCCGGTCCTTCCTATACCAGTTTGCACTTCATCAAAGATCAGCAAACTACCAGAACGGTCACACAAATCTCGTATCTCATGGAGAAATTTCCGTTCCGCAATCACAACACCACCTTCCCCTTGAATAGGTTCAAGCAAGATTCCCGCTGTGTTTTCCGTAACAGCGTTTTTAGCAGCAGCCACATCATTAAAGGGGATATGAACAATGCCAGGAAGCAGTGGTCCAATTCCTGTGTGAAATCGTGCTTGACCTGTTGCGGTAATGGCCGCCATTGTACGACCATGAAAACTATTCTCCATAGCTATAATTTCATAGCGATCGGCTCCATGTGTTTGTGTCGCATATTGCCTCGTCAGTTTTATTGCAGTTTCGTTGGCTTCCGCACCGCTATTACAAAAAAACACCTTGTCAGCAAACGAGTATTCGACAAGTATTTTGGCTAACTGAACCTGTGGTTCAGTGTGGTAGAGATTAGACACGTGAACTAGCCTAGCAGCCTGGGCTATAATCGCTTCCGTCACCTCTCCAGAGCAGTGTCCTAATACATCTACGGCAACACCAGAAACAAAGTCAATATACTCACTCCCCTCAGGATCGTAGACACGACACCCAGTCCCTCGCATAAGCGCAAGAGGTTGCCGCGCATAGGTATTCATGAGATAGAGTTCAGCTCCAGCCATGATCTCTTCAGTTGTCATCACTCTTCCACCTCACTCACACTATGAGTGCCACCTGTGACGCTAAAATAGCGATCACGGCGTACCGAGTTGGAAAGACATTAGTTTGGCAGGAAAAATCACCGGAAAAGGAGCTGGTGCCGAAGGGGGGATTTGAACCCCCACGAGGTTGCCCTCGCTAGACCCTGAATCTAGTGCGTCTGCCGTTCCGCCACTTCGGCGTACTGCACGATATCTAACTTTTACTGATACCCTACAATAAGACTTTGCCCAATGCCAATTAGATCTCCGGTTAACCCGTTCAGGTCTTTTAGCACATTCACCGTCGTGCTATAACGCCTAGCAATAGCCCATAATGTGTCACCACGCTGGACTTCATGGTAGATCGGTTGTTCCATCGTTCCTAAAAACTCATCTTCACCCACAATAATCATCTCAGGAGTTTCCTCAACTGCAATAGCCTTCTCGGAAAATTCTTCACTTGCAATGTCTATTTCTGGAATTTCAAACGACTCCATCGCAGGCATTGAATCGAGGTCCGGCATTGAATCGAGGTCCATTGCAAAACCTTCAATTCCCCTGTCAGGAACTGACGTCGACTGAAGTTGGAGAAAACCCATTTCGTCCTGCAGCCGTGCTTCTTCATCCTTCAAAGCCGAAACCTGTGCCGCCAGTTCGCGATTCTGATCCTCCAACTCAAGAGTTTGCGTTTCCAAATCACGCACCTCTCGGCGAAACTTCCGAGCATCAACAGTTCGCTTCTTCTCTTCATCTGCAAGCAGACGCTGCAAGTTTGTTGACCTCTTTACTTGACTGTCATAGGTTTCGCGAGTCACACATCCTGCAAGCAAAGATGTTACACCAATGATGACAACGGTCCAGATTAACACTTTTAGGCCCATTAACTCTTTCACCACTCCCCTCCTCAGATCAATATCATGAAAATATTCGCGAGTTGGTATGGAGATCGTAGATTCCTTAGATCACAGTATCGCTGGACCTCAGTATATTCGATCCGTAAAGCGATTTGCAACATAGAACCTAGAGAATTCGTCAACAATGACAGTGGGTTAGAAGGCTGAGTGAAAATCACATTCCAAACTATTGTAGAGAAAACTCAGGCTAAAGCGTGTACACACCTGAAGTATGAAACCAATGAACGACGCCTACTCGCAAAAACGTTCTGAGGCAACCTACAGGACTCCAACATCCATTTAACCAACAATACGTCCTCGTGCGAAACAAAGATGTGTTAAAAAAGAAAGTAGCGCTGAGCCAAAGCGAGGCGTGAGGCAGGCTCACAAGTGATGTGTTGGCCATCAACAGTCACATGGTAGGTTTCAGAATCAACTGCAATGTTGGGAAGAAAATCGTTTAGCTTCATATCACGCTTCCCAATGTTGCGACAATGCCTTACAGCAATCAGTTCTTTCTGCAATCCCATCGAGTGCAGGCTTCCACTGCTCACCGCGGCCTGCGACACAAAGTGCGCAGACGTAGATTGGATTGCACGCCCAAACCCACCGAACATTGGCCGATAAAAACACGGCTGAGGTGTAGGGATCGACGCATTAGGATCACCCATCAATGCACCCGCAATAAACCCACCCTTCACTATTACTTCTGGCTTCACACCAAAAAACGCTGGCTTCCACAACACGAAATCAGCCATCTTGCCAACTTCAATTGATCCGATCACATGACTTACGCCATGCGCAATTGCGGGATTGATGGTGTATTTGGCCACGTAACGTTTTACCCGTAGGTTGTCGTTTTCCCCCTGCTCATCCGCCAATCTTCCGCGCTGTTGTTTCATTTTATCTGCTGTTTGCCATGTCCGACAGATGACTTCACCCACCCGTCCCATCGCTTGAGAATCTGATGCCATGATGCTGAACGCACCCATATCATGCAGCACATCCTCAGCCGCAATCGTCTCTGCTCGAATCCGTGATTCCGCAAAGGCTACATCCTCAGGCACACGATGATCCAAGTGATGGCAAACCATGAGCATATCCAAATGCTCATCCATAGTGTTGACGGTAAACGGCATCGTGGGATTGGTGGAGGACGGCAATATATTCTCCTGTCCACACACTTTGATGATATCAGGAGCGTGTCCCCCCCCCGCACCTTCAGTATGATAGGTGTGAATGGTTCTCTCCTTGAATGCCGCAATAGTGTCTTCTACGAATCCAGCCTCATTAAGCGTATCGGTATGAATGGCCACTTGGACATCATACCGATCGGCAACCCCTAAACAACAATCGATGGCCGCCGGTGTCGTCCCCCAATCCTCATGCAGCTTCAACCCCATGGCCCCAGCTTCAATCTGTGCATCAAGAGCCTGCGGAAGGGAGGCATTCCCCTTGCCAAGAAAACCAAAGTTCAAGGGATAGGCTTCAACAGATTGATACATTTTCTGAATATTCCACGGTCCTGGGGTACAGGTTGTTGCATTTGTTCCAGTTGCTGGCCCGGTTCCACCACCAATCATTGTGGTGACACCAGAATAGAAGGCCTCGTTGATCTGCTGAGGCGAAATAAAATGGATATGACTATCAATTCCTCCAGCAGTCACAATCATGCCTTCACCCGCAAGAATTTCCGTACCGGCACCAATGATCATCCCAGCGGTTACCCCATCCATAGTGTCAGGATTCCCAGCCTTTCCGATACCAAAAATTTTTCCGTCTTTGACTGCAATATCAGCTTTGATAATGCCCGTATAATCAATAATAACTGCATTTGTGATAACCAGATCTGGGGTGTCCGTTGCACCAGAAGATTGGCCCATACCATCACGAATCACCTTTCCTCCACCAAACTTCGCCTCATCACCATAGACGTTGAAGTCTTTTTCAACCTCAACCCACAACTCAGTATCAGCCAAGCGAATCCGATCACCACGAGACGGACCATAATGATCAACGTATGTTCTGCGTTGAATGTTCAAGCTCATGGTTAAATGATGGTCCTTATATACTGCCCTTACCTTTTAAAGCGCGTGCCAACGCTTCATTTTTGATATCCGCATCATCAAGTTTCCCACAGGTAAAGTTGTTGATCCCATACACAACCCTATTGCCCCCGAGTGCAACCAGGACAACTGTTTTCTCTTCACCCGGCTCAAAACGAACCGCAGTCCCAGAAAGAATGTTGAGCCGCATCCCAAAGGCTTTTTCTCGCTCAAATAACAACGCCCGATTGGTCTCGAAAAAGTGACAATGCGATCCTACCTGGATAGGGCGGTCTCCCACATTGGAGACAACCAATTCGACACAATCTCTCCCCTCATTTGCCACGATAGGTTGATCTAAACATTGGATTTCTCCAGGTATCATCATGAAACCTAACTACCTAATGGGGTCATGCACGGTCACAAGCTTGGTACCATCTGGAAATGTCCCCTCAATCTGAACGTCATGAATCATTTCTGGCACTCCCTCCATTACATCATTACGAACAAGAATGGTTGCACCAAAGGTCATAAGTTCAGAAACGGTCTTCCCATCCCTAATTCCTTCAAGAATTTCCGCAGTAATAACAGCCACAGCCTCAGGGTAGTTGAGTTTCAACCCTCGCTCTTTCCTTCTGCGCGCCACTTCAGCGGCAGTGAATATCATAAGCTTTTCTTGTTCACGAGGAGATATATGCATGGCATGTCAAACCGTCAAGTGCTTCTTTACTGTGGCTTCATCCAAGTCTTTCGTCAAACCGTGAGACACAATAGACCCTTTCTCCATCACATAGTACAGATCAGCCAAACGCCAAGCAAACTCCAAATATTGTTCGACCAGAAGAATTGAAACCGTCCCTTGTTGCTTGAGCCGTACAATAGTCTGTTCAATCTCCTGAATCACTGACGGCTGAATACCTTCTGTCGGTTCATCCAAAAGAAGCAATCGAGGTTCACCCAGTAGAGCCCTTGCAATCGCCAATTGTTGCTGCTGACCACCACTTAGATCACCTCCCGCTCGCCCAAGCATACTTTTTAGAACTGGAAACAAATCGTAAATCTCGCGGGGAATTCCGTTTCCTCTTCCGGTTGAGCACGCCTGCAGGCCAACCATAAGATTTTCTTCCACCGTCAGCATTGGAAAGATATCCCGCCCCTGCGGCACATACCCAATTCCATATTTCGTGCGTTTTTCAGGTGCCCAACGATTCACATTGGCACCATCAAAGTTCACCGATCCCCCCGTCGATCGCAATAACCCCACAATAGTTTTCAAAGTTGTAGTTTTTCCTACCCCATTTCGCCCAAGCAGACAGGCTACTCGGCCTGAAGGAACAGTCAGGTTCACATCTCGCAAAATAAGGCTTTCTCCATACGAAACATTGAGCTGATCCAGCACAAGAATAGGATGTTCACCCACGCCCAAGATAAATCTCCATTACCTGTTCGTTATTCTGTACCTCATCAACTGACCCCTCACATAGAAGTCGTCCTTCGTGAAGTACAGACACCTTATTAGCAATTTGACGAACAAATTGCATGTCATGCTCGATAACCAACACCGATCTCTCTTTGGCAATAGCCTGCAATAGCAAACCCGTCTGCTCTGTCTCGTAATCCGTCATACCTGCAACCGGCTCATCAATCAAAAGCAACTGCGCATCTTGAGCCATTACCATTCCAATCTCAAGCCACTGTTTTTCGCCATGAGAGAGACTAGCAGCAATCTGATGAGGCTTTTCGGCAAGCCCAATCATAGCAAGTATTTCATCAAGCCGATCCCTCTCTGTAGATGACAACTGCCGAAACAGCATAGCCCAAACACTTTTGTCTTGGTCCAACGACAATTCGAGATTCTCACGAACCGTATGGTGAAGGTAAATTGAAGGCGTTTGAAATTTCCGCCCAACCCCAAGTTGGGCAATTTCATGTTCTCGATAGGTGGAGATATCTGCATCCCGCCCAAAGATCACGCGGCCATTGTCCGGTTTGACCTTTCCACAAATGACATCAAGTAGGGTCGTCTTACCTGCACCATTGGGCCCAATAACCAACCTAAGCTCGCCGTAGTCCATAAAAAAACTCAGCGCATCAAGCGCCTTGAACCCGTCAAAGCTAACGGTCAGATTCTCAACATAGATGATTGATCCACGATCCGTCATGGCACCGAACGTTCCTTACTCTCTGCCAATTCATCAGTAGAACGACTCTTGAAAATCCGACCAACCCACCGTTGTGCCTGTTCTATAAGACCCACAATGCCATTGGGAAACAGCACGACAACAGCCACGAACAATCCACCAAGAAAGTACAGCCATATATCAGGAAAGTTTGTCGTTAGATAGCTTCTTGCCCAATTAACTCCCACGGCACCAATCACTGCCCCATAGAGGGCACCACGACCACCTACCGCAACCCACAACACCATTTCAATCGATGGTAAAACACCCATTTGGCTGGGAGTAATGATTCCAACCTGCGGGACATAGAGTGCTCCAGCCAAGCCGGCAAGACCGGCCGATATGACAAAAACCAGCAGTTTAAATGCAGCTGGAGAGTAGCCAGAATACCTTAACCGGTTTTCATGATCGCGAATAGCGACAAGCACTTTCCCCAAACGTGAACGGACAAGCCATCGGCAAAACAGGTAGGCCCCAATAAGAGCAATGACGGTCACAATATATAACCCACGTACCGTGTCTGGATCGGAAAGCTCAAACCCAAGGAGTATTTTAAAGTCCGTGAGACCATTGGTTCCACCCAAGTTCAGTTCATTGCGGTTAAAAAGGAGCCAGATCGAAAGGGCAAACGCCTGAGTAATGATGGCAAAATAAACCCCACGAATACGGCTCCGAAAAGCAAAAAACCCAAATATCGCTGCCACCAACATGGGAACGAAAATTACCGCCCCAGAAGTAAAGAGGAAACTAGAAAATGGTTTCCAAAACAGAGGAAGCTCGGTGACACGGTTCCAGACCATAAAGTCTGGCAAGGCTGAACCATAGACACTTCGATCACCAATCTGCAACATGAGGTGCATCCCCATGCAATAGGCTCCCAAACCGAAAAACACCCCATGTCCCAAGCTAAGAATTCCGGTATACCCCCAAATCAAATCAATACCTAACGCCAAAATGGCAAACGCCAAATATTTCCCCAGAAGATTGATGTGGAAGTCACTGAAATGAAAAAACGACTCTTCTCCTGGAACCAAATTAAGCAATGGCACAACAATTAAAAGACAGAATGCGACAATACTAAAGATGGGCCATTCGCCTCTCTTACTCTCTTGCGATACCAGCACGTGCAGTTACCTCATTCCTATCATTTTGTTTCAAGTCCTCTCCCCTTGGCCGGGAAAAAACCTGAGGGGCGCCACTGCAAAAACAATATCACCAAGCCAAGAATGAATACTTTTCCATACACTGCACCAAGCATGGGTTCAAGAAATTTGTTCAAACTTCCAATCCCCAACGCAGCAGCAATTGTCCCACTTAATTTCCCAACACCACCAGTCACGACAACCATGAAGGAATCAACAATATAGTTTTGTCCAAGATCTGGACCAACATTTCCAACTTGACTGAGCGCCGCTCCAGCCAATCCAGCTACCCCAGCCCCAAAAGCAAATGTCAACGCATCAATATGGCCGGTTCGAATCCCCAAACACGCACTCATCTCCCTGTTTTGCGTAACTGCACGAATCTTGAGCCCCGTATTGGTCCGAAAAAGAAAGAGGTAGGTCGCGATGACACAGAAAATAGTGAGTCCGATAATGAAGAGACGATTGTACGGAATAAAGACCCCCACCATAACCTGAGCGCCACCGCTCAACCACGAAGGGGACGAAACATCCACATTTGCAGCACCAAATACTTGTCGAACCGCCTGCTGAAGAATGAGACCAATGCCCCACGTTACCAACAACGTCTCCAACGGACGACCATACAAAAATCGGATCACCCCACGCTCTATTGCCAAGCCAAACGCTCCAGCAACCAAGAACGCAACCGGAAGCGCAACGAGAAAATAATAATCGAATGCACTTTGTGGGAAATAGGCAAGAAAAATGTGCTGCACGACAAACGTTGCATAGGCCCCAAGCATCATGAGTTCGCCGTGGGCCATATTAATGACACCCATTAGGCCAAAAACGATTGCTAAGCCAAGGGCCATCAGCAGCAAGATAGAGCTCAGACTCAGCCCCCGAAAGATCGTCTGAACAGTACGTGCGTAAAATGCCCAGCCCTCGATACTCTTGAGAGCTGTCACTGCGGCAGCACGCACAGTCTCATCAAAATCCGGCTCAATCCCCTCATCCTCAGACCCGTCAATTACCAGCATCAACGCTGGCACAGCCTCTTCACCCCGCAACTCGCCAAGACGAATGATCGCAGTAACACGCACAGTAGGATCGTTATCTGTGATCTTGAGCAGGTTGATTGCGGTATCAAGCGCCACTCTCACCCATTTGTCCCGTTCAAGCAAAAGATACTTTTCAAGCAAAGGGATTGCGGCAGGATCGTCGCTAAACCCAATGTCCATCGCGGCAGAACGACGAACATTGGCCCTTGAATCCATCAAATTAATCTGATTGCGAAGTGAATCAATCTGTTTCTTCACCACTCGACGCAGTCGGCGATCAGGTCGCACTTCTTCAACGGCATCAAGCGAAACGTAGAGAATACCCCCGTCTACCTGCAGCATGTTCGCCAGTCCATATGGCGAAACCAGTGGAACAACCGCCTCATCATCCTGTGTTGTCTCATCACCACCCAACACCAGTATCTGTTGACCATCTGGACGAGTCCAAATATATAAACTGCCAACCCGATACTCCTCGAGAAAAGAAAGGATTTGAGCGTCACCAGTCATCCCAAGCGCAATAATTGCCTCCTTTTGTATCACCCGGTCATCACTGGCAAGGGCAGAGATGTAAGAGGCAATCAACGGAGGAACAGGAAAGGCGGAGTCAGAGTGCACTGGGATCTGTGCGAAAGAGGCCATAGGCAAGAGCACTATCACCATCACACACACGCCAATCAACTTGCGACATTTCACAGTCTTTTTCTCCACCATCACACCATCAATAGAAAACGCCTGGTTCCGAGAACTCTTGCTCAGAACCAGGCGTCACCTACAAACCTCTACAAGACACGCCCACTCTACTCTGGACAGGCTCTACGAAACTCTCGGTTTCTCGCAGAACGTGCTAAGGAAATCTAACAGGAGCCTATTTCCCATCCCACGAGTCACCACAATAAATCCTGCACCACAACGCATCTCACACTCTATTTCTTATACGTCCCTTTGTGATCAACCCAATCACAGCCCTTATCAGGACTCGTGTATTTGCTCCAAGGCTCAGCACGCACCAGCCCTTCAGATTTCCACACAACTTTAAACTGCCCAGTCTTGAGAATCTCACCAATATATACTGGTTTATAAATATGATGGTTGGCAGGATCGGCTTTCTTTAACCCGCCGGGAGCATCGATAACTGTCCCATACACAGCCTTCCGAACAGCATCAACGTCCGTGGTTCCAGCCTTCTCAACTGCGTCTTTCCAAAGATACACCCCATAATAGGCCGCTTCCATCGGATCATCCGTTACACGCTTCGATCCGCCAGGAAGCCCATGAGTTCTAGCATATTCTTTAAACCTAGCCACCCAATCATTATTCTTTGGCGTATCAATCGATTGGAAGTAATTCCAAGCTGCAAGATGTCCGGCGAGTGCCTTGGCGTCCATCCCTCTTAGTTCGTCTTCGGCAACACTAAATGCCATGATGGGAGCATCGTCGGCGGTAAGACCCTGATTGGTAAATTCCTTATAAAATGGAACGTTGCTATCCCCATTGATCGTACTCAAGATCGCCGCATCACCTCCGCGAGCAAACTTCTTGATCTTCCCAACGATGGTCTGATAGTCCTGATGGTGAAACGGCGTATATTCTTCGATAATATTCTTCTCAGGCACACCTTCATGAAGCAAGTACGCGCGGAGAATTTTATTAGCCGTTCGTGGAAAGACATAGTCTGTCCCTAGCAAATAGAACTTTTTGTACCCCCCACCCTCTTCACTTAAGAGGTATTTGGCTGCAGGAATTAACTGTTGATTTGGAGTGGCCGCGGTATAAAAGACGTTTTTGGAACATTCCTCTCCTTCGTATTGCACCGGATAGAACAATAAGCCATTGTTCTTTTCAAATACCGGTAAGACCGACTTACGACTCACTGATGTCCAGCACCCAAACACCGCATCAACCTTATCCTGCTGCAATAGCTGTTTTGCCTTTTCAGCAAACAGAGGCCAATCAGATGCCGGATCGACGACCACGGGTTCAATCTCTCTTCCGAGAACGCCTCCTGCGTCATTGATTTCTTCGATCGCCATCATCACAACGTCACGCAACGACACCTCACTAATGGCCATCGTCCCACTTAGCGAATGAAGAATCCCCACCTTAACCGGATCTTTTGCGGCAACGGCCATCTGCGGGTTGATAAGACTACTCCCCACACTCATCGCCAATGCCAAAGCAACTGCTGTGATACTTAGGACTAAACCTCGCCCAACGTTCGAGGCTGGTGTACGTACCTGCATTTTCTTTCTCCCTTTCTTGACTCGACAATCCTTACGTGATAGGGTCGCCGTGTTTTGCGGTTAGAATCTCCGGCCTTCTATCGGTGCATCGGTAGGGGCCGGTTTTTTGTAGTCCCTCTCCCCTAAATTACAAAATCTGGAATTGAAGGGCTACCCCAACGGTCCACTGCTTTTCAGTATCAACTGTGTACTCAAACCGATTAATATCTCCATATGAATACCATGTTGAGAGCTTTGCTTTATGCCCATCAATCACGTAATTGAGACCTCCTTCGATCTCGGTTTGAGCATCAAATCCTTCTGGCTGCACTTCCGTATAGACGAGATAGGGCTGAAATTGTCCAATCCCAATCTTCTCTGGAAGCATATAGAGCCCTTTCGCTAAGAAGGAATCGCCATCGAACATACAGAAGCAATCCCCCGTCGGATTTGTATGATCTAAATCGACATCAAAGCGCTTGAATTCTCCTTCAATAGTCACGACACTATTATCGGCAAGCTTCTTCTCGAACAAAAGGTCGGCGCTATAACCAGTAAAGTCTGTCGCGCTGTTGACATCGGCAAAACTCTGATACACGCCATCCTTCTGGTGCTGAGCCGCAAGACCGACGGTCAAGATATCTCCACCCTCTCCGTAATACGTACTGCTCGTATAGTACCCAGGATTTTTCTCAATATCCAAGAGGTTAAACGCAACCCGCCCAGCAACGAGCGGAGAAGATGTCTGGTTAAACGGGCCTTCTGCTCCTTCAAAAGCACCAACGACGTACTGCAAGCGTCCTCCTCCTGCAGCGCCCCACAAGTTCACACCATCATCACGGCCATATTTTCCGGCTTCATCTCCCCCTCCGAAATCCGAAGGATAAAATGGGGTTTTGTTAAACGTATAGGTGTTAGCAAAGAACGGTCCGGACATCTCTGCCCGATCCGCTGGCACGAGCTGACGTCCAAGCCATACATTGACATACTCGTTCAGTTCAATTTTGGCAATCGCGTCAAGAACGAACATATCAAGACTATTACCAATGCCTTGAGCACTATCGCCTTTGCTAGCACGGGTATCCGTATTGAACTCGAACTTCAAATATTTATGGATCTGACCATTCATATATAAACGAAAGTTATCCGTTGCAAACCCACCGCCGTATTCTCCATTTGGGGAACCAGACTCGCTACCCGTGTAGCTGTTGCGAAGTCCCATCCCAAAGCTCAACCATTGGTCCCCACTTGCCGAAGACCATTTGTTGTGTGGACCTCCACCGCTTGATGGGGTGTTCCCCACAGCAACAGTGGACCCATCACCCCCAATGCTAATCATGTCCGGATACTCCGCCGAAAACGCCTGAGGCGCCCAACAAAGTAACAGGGCCATCGCAAGGGCAACCCCCCACAGAAGAAGCGCTGAATTCCAGCACCTTACACGCTTACCTATTTTTTCCATCAATCCTTCCCCCTTTTGCTGAGGTTAAAAAGAACTTAAAAACAACGCATAGACGAACTGTCTTCTCTATCCACCAGACCGCACCCACACCACTCACAACATAGATTACATAACATAAACTAATATCCTATTAATGCAAACAACACAAATTGTTACAAAGCCTTGTCGAGCGTAATCATATCCGG
>DCWI01000032.1 GCA_002328825.1 Nitrospiraceae bacterium UBA2166
GGGGAACAACTGATCTTCGTGAACTTGCCTTTGAACAACAATTTCGAGCTAATGTTGGTAGAGTGCAAGCCGAGCAAAGTGCTCTTCGCACTGCCTTTCATCGATATCAGAAGCTAGCTCCAAATGTAGCCTTAGCGCAAGAGAAAAAACAAGATCTAGAAGAAGTTGAAGCGCTTGAAACCCGTTTGATTCGCGCAATTGATAAGATTGAATGTAAGGACACTGACCTCAGACTTAATGTTGAAAACTATGCTGAGATCCCGTTGTGGCAGCGCCTCTCTATGCAGGTAGGGGGAAAAAACCCTCCCACCATGCATAAAATGCGATCGTGGTGCACTGAGCAGCTTGAAGCATTGCGGAAGGAATTGGATGCGCTATATCCTCGGCTTTCAAAGGCAAAACAGGAGGCGTATCTTGACCCAGGCATTCTGGAAGAGTATGAGCATTCAAAGGAGGCAATAGAGGCGGGAGGAGGGATAGAGAACGTTCGTTCTCTTATTGAGAAGAGGCCTGGGGAATCGGCTCATGCGTTTGAGGGGAGAGGTCTTGTCGCGGCAACAGCAGGATGTGTCGCGTCTCACGATCTATTTACTGGGTTGTCATTTGATATTGTCATTGTCGATGGCATTGATGCTGTGTCACTACCTCTACTTGTTCCGGTAACTTGTCTGGCTCGGAATAAAATTGTGTTGGTGGGAGATTGCTTTGGCTCTCAGGTCTCGGGAGTGGAGGATGAGAGGGAAGGGAATTTTCAAACGCGGATTACATGTTTACGTACCTCTGTTCTTGAAACCTACACTGCACAAGTCGTAGCTTCATCTCATGCCTCAAATGTATAAGGCCCCTCAGCAGCATGTTTTGGATATGACGGGCCGATCCTTTGAAATCCTAGGTGTTCTTCTTGCAACAGTTTCTTTGTTGCTTCTTTTTGGGTTGTTGTCTTATATCCCTGATGACCCTCATGTTTTTTACCTTAATCCTGAAAAAGAAATACCAGGGAATTGGATAGGGACATTTGGAGCATCTTTTTCAGATGGACTCTTTCGATTATTGGGGACCGCGGCATATATCGTCCCATTCGGTTTAGCACTGTTGGCGTGGCGATGTTTTACTGTGCAAGGGCTTCGAGTGGCTGTATTGGTTGTAGCGGGCTGGATTAGCATGATGATATTTGCGGCAACTTTCTTTTCAATTTGGTTTCACGGTGTTCCAACCCTCCATGGTGGAGGGATACGCATTGAGCTTGATGTGGACGCTGGTGGAATAGTGGGAGATTTCGGCGCAGGTTTTTTGAACGCCTACTTTGCATCGGTAGGAAGGTCAATCATCGTTATCTCTGGTCTTCTGCTCTCAGCACTCGCGGCATTTCCCATTTCTCTTGGATCAATAAGCCGCAGGGTTGTGTCTAGTTTTCAGTGGATAATATACACGCGAAAAGATCGGGAAAAGACCACCATTTTGACATCCAAAGCTGCTGGTGGAGTTTCAGCGCCTATGAAAGGTGAGATGGGGCGTATTCAGCATATACCAGCGTTCTTTTCTAGCATGTTCAAAAGGCTGATCAATAAAAAAGAAATAGAATCAGATCCCATTTCTCGTGTTTGCCTGCCAGAACCTGTTCCTCATCCGGAACCGTCGATGGGAGTCATGAGTTTGGGCGCAATTTCGGCACCTGATGAGAGGATGGCTTTCTCTGTTCGTCAGAGCAAAGGAAAGGAGTTTTCCCTTCCTGATCCCAATACACTTCTTTCTACTCCACGAGTGAGGTCTATTCACAATCGTAATGAGCAAAGTAGCGAACGATCTCGGCTATTGGTGCAAGCATTTAAGAACTTTGGCGTGGTTGGGACTGTTACTGCAATTCACCCAGGGCCTGTTGTGACAATGTATGAGTTCGAGCCTGCCCCTGGGGTCAAAGTCAGTCGAATTGTGAGTTTGTCCAATGATCTCGCTCTTGCCATGAAGGCCGAAACCGTTCGTATTGTGGCGCCTATTCCTGGAAAGGCGGTTGTTGGAATCGAAATTCCGGCGGTTGTTCGAGAAGATGTTCACCTGAAAGACCTTTTGATGTGTGATGCTTATCAGGAGGCATCATGGAAACTCAAGGTTATTCTTGGAAAGGATATCTTTGGCGCACCAGTGGTGGTTGATTTACAGACGATGCCTCATCTGCTGATGGCCGGTGCCACAGGCGCTGGAAAAAGTGTTGGACTTAACACCATGATCACTAGTCTGCTTTTTGCGGCCACTCCCCATGAGTTGCAGTTTCTCATGATAGATCCAAAAATGTTGGAATTACAGGGGTACAACGGGATTCCTCATTTGCTTAGGCCTGTGATTACCAATGCTAAGGTTGCAGCTAAGGAACTCTTATGGGCTGTACGGGAAATGGAACGTCGGTACCAATTGATGGCAGCCACGGGGGCTCGAAACATCAATCATTATAATTACACGATATCAACTAATGGAGAAGCAACATCGGAACTTCTCCCGTACATTGTGATTATTATTGACGAACTTGCTGACCTTATGATGGTTGCGTCTCGAGAAGTGGAAGGGGCTATTACTCGATTGGCTCAGATGGCTCGTGCATCGGGAATGCATCTTATTCTTGCCACACAACGCCCATCAGTAGATGTTCTCACCGGGCTCATCAAAGCTAACTTTCCGTCCCGTCTTGCATACAAAGTGTCGTCAAAAACGGATTCCAGAACCATTCTTGATGCCAATGGGGCCGAGATACTTCTTGGGAGGGGTGATATGTTATTTTTGCCGGCAGGAACGGGGAGAATGATACGGGTACATGGTCCGTATGCCCCCGAAGAAGATCTTCGAAGGGTAGTTGATTTTCTTCGAGGTCAAGGCCCGTCACCCATTGCACAAACGGCTTTTTTGACAGAGCATCAGGCTCAGGATGAAGAAAATGGTAGTGGAGACGAATTGTATGAGAGGGCAAAGGATCTTGTCATGGAAACCGGACAGGCCTCGGCTTCACTGATCCAACGACGATTGCGTGTTGGATATCCTCGAGCTGCTAGGATGATTGAGGTTATGCAGGAGGAAGGTATTGTCAGCCCGCCATTCCGAGATGGTCGCCGTGAGGTTGTCCTGAGACGATTGGCTGATTCTGATGTGCAAGAGGGGTAATGATGGTGTTCGCAACACACAATGTTATTCTCTTCTTGCGCTTAGTCATATGCATTGTTTTGATAGTGGGGGTTGGGGCTCACTTTTCTCTCGCAGAAGAAATTCATGGGACGGCTGAAGATCTCGCGGATAAAGTTCAATTACGATACGAAAAAACTATGGACTTTAGCGCGGACTTTTCCCAAACTTTGCTGATTGAAGGGTTTCAGACCCCCATGCAGTCATCCGGACGTGTCTCAATCAAGAAACCAGGTCGTTTGTATTGGGAATATCGTCATCCGCATAAAGAGTCTATATATGTTGATGGGGAAAGGGTCACATTTTATATTCCTGCACATAATCAAATGATCCAGTCCACGCTTTCGCAACTGGAAGAATCTCGTGCTCCGCTGCATTTGCTGCAGGGTGCGACGCAACTGCGGGAATACTTTTCTCTTGAGTCGGTCCAGTGGAATGTATCTAGTAATGGAGGGTTACATCTCCTGAGTCTTCGGCTGAAGAAGGATGGGAGAGTAGATTCAGAGCGGAGTATTGTGATTGGGGTTGATCGTCAGAACTACTATATTCAAACTTTGGTCATGTACGAGCCAAATGGTAATGTGACCACCATTCATTTCTCAAACGTCAAGGCAAATTCAAATCTTCCCGATTCGCTTTTTCAATGTGAAATGCCTATGGATGTGGAGATTATTCAGGACCTGCCCTGATAGGGAGATTTTATGACAAGAGCCATTGCCTCTCTCATTGGAATTTTAGCAATGTTCATGATGACTGTGGGATGCACAACCCTCCCTATCACACTTGGTGTGACAACCGTAGGTGATGCTTTTGGCTCACTAACGAAAAGCCATGCCGATGATACGTTTTTGGTAGAAAAACCTGTGATTTTTAAGGCCATCATGCATGCTTTGGACGTGATGGCACTTCAGGTCGAGGAAACAATTGAAGAGGATGACATGACGATTATCACCGGCGCATCTCGATCGTCCAACGCACCGGTGAAATTTTCTGCACACATTCGCGAGGTTTCCTCAACGGTGACCAATGTTTCGATTAGGGCGGGGCGAGGTATATTGAAACCTGAGCATAGTACGGCGGAAGAAATCATGAACCAGTTATTTATTCATCTTGAGGAAAACGCACCAGCGTCACGTCCTTCGGCGAAAGAAGGTTCGGTTGGTGCGTTCAAACTTGCCCCGTTGCCGGAATCGAAAATGCTGAAGTCAGAGTATGTCAGGGAGGTACATCCAACGGCAAAGTCATCTCCCTATGTTGTTCAAGTTGGGTCATATCGGACCAAGGCCAATGCTGATTGGCATATGGAAGAGTTGCGGGAAAATAAGAGGCAAGCATACGTCGTACCGTTTGATTTGCCTGGTAGAGGTCGATGGTACCGAGTATTCATTCAGCGTTTTGCTACTACAGATGGGGCCAGGAGTTTTGCAGAAAAAATCATGACTGATGGACTCGTCGATTTGGCATTTCCAGTACTTCTTCCCTTTGCTGTGGAAGTTGGTACGAAAAAACATCCACATGATACATCTCCTGTAGAGGTTCACCTGAGAAATGAGGGGTTTTCCCCATATGTGTTTCAGATGTCTGATACAACGTTTGATGATCAGGAATACTTAATTTTAGTCGGAGCCTACGAAACTTCAAATGCGGCAGAGGTGCTTTCGAAGACGCTGTCATCTGCTCGAATTTCCAACCAAATTGTTGCGCCTTAGTAGGACCTGAAAAGGTTCGAAATAAAACTATTCGTCTCGTAAATCGTTATTGACTTCCTTCAGGGGAGCTGGGTACAGTATG
>DCWI01000064.1 GCA_002328825.1 Nitrospiraceae bacterium UBA2166
CAGGGATCATTTGTCCAACTTAATTAGCAAGATGTTGTTTAGCAAGCAAAGATACCGCCATACCTATTACACATGGAATGTTTGAGTTTTGTATCCTTCTTTTAGATCTTAGCTCCGATGAATTACCTCGAACACATTTTTCAGATGCTCTCCTATCAGCTTTTACCATTGTTATTTGCAATGGTCCTGCATGAGTTTGCACACGGCTGGGTCGCGAATTACTTCGGGGACCCTACCGCTCGACTTGCTGGCCGATTAACATTAAACCCGAAACCTCATATTGATCCCATTGGCACTGTGCTCTTTCCTATGATGTGTCTTATTCTCCAAAGCCCTATCTTTTTCGGATACGCAAAACCAGTGCCCGTAAACTTCTTAAACCTCCACTATCCCAAGCGTGACATGGTATTGGTAGCAGCAGCCGGTCCTGGCATGAACTTTCTCCTTGCAATCATTAGTGGCATCCTCCTACGCATTGTTCTTACCATCGAGCCTTCCGTCGCGAATGCAATGTCGCCATTTCAATCATCAGGAACGGCACACAACACGACCACACTGCTTCTTATCCCACTTGGCTTCATGCTACTCTTCTCAATTAAAATTAACGTTCTGCTAATGCTATTTAACCTGCTCCCTATACCTCCACTTGATGGTGGCCGAATTACAGTAGGGCTTCTACCCTACAATCAGGCCCGCATGCTGAGTGGCATTGAGCCTTACGGCATGATGATTGTCATCATGCTTGTCGCATTCGACAGTCAATTGCAGATCATGAGCACCTTCTTCTGGCCACTCGTTAATCTGGCCACTCTGACAATCCTCTCGGGTACGCTCGGATGAAAGCTCGCGTACTAAGTGGGATGCAACCCAGCGGACGTTTGCACCTCGGAAATTTAAGTGGGGCTCTCTCCAATTGGACAAAACTTCAAGAAACATATGAAGGATACTTCTTTGTCGCAGATTGGCACGCACTTTCCACTAACTATTCAGATACAACCCAGATCAAGGAGCTAACCCGCGAGATGGTAGCCGACTGGCTATCGGCAGGTCTTGACCCAAACAAAGCAACAATCTTTATTCAATCCGATCTTCCAGATCACGCTGTGCTCCATGTGCTATTGTCCATGATCACACCAATCCCATGGCTCGAACGAATCCCAACCTATAAAGAGCAACAAGAGCAATTAGAAAATCGAGATCTTTCAACCTATGGCTTTCTCGGGTACCCTATCCTACAAACCGCGGACGTACTGATCTACAATGCAGACTTTGTTCCTGTTGGTATTGACCAATCTCCACATGTTGAACTCACACGTGCCATAGCACGCCGATTTAATGCCCTCTACAAACCAATTTTCAAGGAACCTCAAACGCTGTTGACCGAAACACCCAAACTTCCCGGGACTGACGGTCGTAAAATGAGCAAAAGTTACAACAATGCGATTTATTTGTCCGACTCGGAAAAAACGTTACGCGAAAAGCTTCGAACCATGGTGACAGACCCAGCACGAAAACGAAGGACAGACCCCGGCAATCCAGCCATATGCCCAGTCTTTGATCTTCATAAGGTATATTCGAATACGCCCACGATCACGCAGGTAAACAGTGAATGCCTCACGGCAAAGATTGGATGCATTGATTGCAAACGTTTTCTCGCCGATACCCTCGTGACCCAGCTCAATCCTGTGTGGGAAGAAGGATGTGCCATACGAAAATCGCCAACAATCATCGACGATGTGATACAAGAAGGGGCGAGACGTGCTCGCATAACCGCCAAATCAACAATACAAAAAGTGCGCGAAGCTATCGGAATATAGGAACAGAAAAGGAATACATTATGGCAACACGCATAGGCATCAATGGCTTTGGTCGAATTGGAAGAACTGTGTTGCGAACCCTGCTCAACGATTCAAGATTCGATGTAGTCGCGGTGAATGATCTTACAGACGTTCAAACAGCTGCGCACCTATTTAAATACGACTCGGTTCATGGAACATTGCCAATGGCAGTGGAAGCAAAAAATGGCACCATAGTAATAGACGAACACCCAATTCACATTCTTTCGCAAAAAGATCCAGCCTCATTGCCATGGAAAGAATTTGGGGTTGAAATCGTGATCGAGTCCACAGGCCTCTTTACCGATCGCAACAGTGCTGCCAAACATCTTACGGGTGGCGCCCACCATGTAATCATTTCCGCACCAGCAAAACAAGCAGATATCACAGTGGTATTAGGCGTGAATGAGACCAGCTACGACCCCACATTACATCGTATTGTGTCGAATGCCTCCTGCACCACAAATTGCCTCGCTCCAGTATCAAAAGTCCTCCATGAGAATTTTGGAATCAAGCGGGGACTGATGACAACCGTCCATTCCTATACAAATGATCAGCATCTTCTCGACCTCCCCCACAAAGACCTTCGACGTGCACGATCGGCGGCACTCTCAATGGTTCCGACGACCACCGGAGCAGCAACAGCACTCTACGAAGTTCTTCCTGCTCTCAAAGGCAAGCTAGAGGGGATGGCAATTCGAGTTCCTACTCCCAATGTATCACTTATAGATCTCACGATTGAACTAGAACGCAATGCAGACAAAGATGCTGTTAATCGGGCATTTCGTAGTGCCGCCGATGGGCCATTACACAGCATCATCCGCTATTCTGAAGAACCATTGGTCTCCATTGATCTCAATGGCAATTCCCATTCTGCTGTCATTGATGCCCCACTAACCAAAGTACTAGAAAACCGCATGGTCAAAATAATCGCATGGTATGACAACGAGTGGGGGTACTCCTGCCGCATCCGCGACCTTGCGGCATATATCGCCAAACAACAAGGCTAGTCGATCGCAATCATTCAGACAGTACGTACTAAAAAGGTCCATAACCGATGAACCTCAATAAGGTGTCTATCGAAGATATTGAAATCAGAGAAAAACGCGTATTCATTCGCGTTGATTTCAATGTTCCACTTGATACAAATGGTGGTTCCCTCATCATAGCCGACGATACCCGTATTCGCTCCAGCCTTCCAACCATCAACTACGCGATAGATCAGGGAGCCAAAGTCATCCTCTGTTCGCATCACGGCCGCCCTGCCGGCAAACCGGAACCTGAACACACCCTTGCTCCCATTGCAACACGACTGGGACGCTTCCTAAAAAAAGATGTGTTGTTTGCACCCGATTGCATTGGGAAAACAGTTGAATCACTTGCAGCTACAATGGCCCCTGGAGACGTTCTGTTGCTCGAAAACGTACGCTTTCACCCAGGCGAAGTGAATAACCACGAAGCATTTGCAAAAGCTTTGGCAGCACATGCTGATGTGTATATCAACGATGCATTTGGTACAGCACATCGAGACCATGCGTCAACCACAGGAATTACCCGATTCATCCAAACAACCGCCATGGGGCTCCTGCTTCGTAAGGAAATCCGTTATCTTGAAAGTGCCATCGTATCTCCCACTAGACCCTTTGTCGCAATTCTTGGCGGAGCGAAAGTCTCTGGGAAAATTGGAGTCATTGACAATCTTGGGAAAACAGTTGACAAGGTCATTATCGGAGGAGGAATGGCCTTTACCTTTCTCAAAGCCCTTGGCTTAGAGATTGGAGCGTCAATGATCGAAGACGATATGGTAGATCGCGCACGAGAGATACACCAACACGCAATTGAACGTGGGATCAAATTTTATCTCCCTGTCGATTGCGTAATCGCCACTCACCTCGGTGCGGATGCCGAAACGAAGATCGTCCCGATACAGGAAATCCCCAATAACTGGATAGGAGTTGATATCGGACCGGCTTCAGCGCGCCTGTTCGAGGAAGCAATCGAAACTGCGAAAACCATTTTATGGAATGGTCCAATGGGCGTGTTTGAAATCGATGCTTTTTCGCGAGGAACTTTTGCCGTAGCCCATGCCGTAGGCCATGCCTATGCAATGAGCATTGTGGGTGGCGGCGATACAGGCTTGGCCGTGCATAGGGCCCACGAATCGGAAAACGTCTCCTTTGTATCAACTGGAGGAGGTGCTGCCCTCCAGTTTCTCGAAGGAAACAGCCTACCCGGACTTGCTGTGTTACCCGACACTCCCACCTAGAGAGATGATAAAACAAGCTTCCAATATTGTTCTTGTTTCACTCCAAAGCTCACCATACAGCAAGACTATTTGCCTTTTCATTTGTTGCGGCCTTCTCAAACAACCTTTGAGAGCATCTTGTTGATGCGACGACGCGTCCTTATCGGAAACTGGAAAATGCACAAGCCCGCTAGGGAGGCGAGAGCATACGTCAACGAGTTTTTACCACTCATTCAGCATATTTCAAACGTAGACATCATTCTCGCTCCACCATTCACCTCTCTGCACGTCGTAAAAGAAGCAATAAAAGATACGACAATTGGCCTCGCCAGCCAAAATATGCATTGGAACCCTCATGGAGCATTTACAGGGGAAATCTCTCCAGCCATGTTGTGCGATAGCGGATGCCAAGCAGCTATCATTGGTCACTCAGAACGGCGCCAGCTGTCTCACGAAGATGACAATAAGGTCAATCGGAAAGTAAAGGCCGCAATAGCACATCACCTCACCGCAATCATGTGTGTCGGAGAAACTCAAAAGGATAGAGATGCCGGAAAAACGTCAGACGTCCTCTCTCATCAACTAATAGAAGGTCTCTCTGGAATAGATACTATCGACACCACACAACTGATCCTCGCCTATGAACCTATCTGGGCGATCGGAAGCGGAACACCTGCAACACCCACACAAGCGAACAGGGTGCATGCCGAACTTCGTAAACTCCTCGGAACACTCTTCCCAGCCTCGACAACAGAATCCATACGAATCATCTATGGAGGCAGCATCACCGCCGAGAACATTCAACCCTTATTGGCTATGCCACACATCGACGGTGGACTAGTTGGTGGGGCTTGTCTCAACCCTCAGAACTTTGCTACTATCGTAGACACTGCGGACAATTAAAAAAACACATGCTGTATACACTTCTTATCACACTTCACGTTCTCATCTGCTTCATGATGATAGGAGTTGTACTCCTGCAGTCTGGGAAAGGGGCAGAGATTGGCGCGGCCTTTGGTGGATCTAGCCAAACCGTGTTTGGATCACGAGGACCAGGCACGTTTCTGAGCAAATCCACGGCATGGGCTGCCTCCATTTTCATGCTTACCTCACTTAGCTTAGCAATCCTGAGCAAACAAGCGGTCACTGGCTCCTCCGTTTTGGACAACCTCGACGACGGTGTAACTTTAGAGCAAGTTGAAGACAACCTACCCATTGACCAGCAGATGATCGACGAAACTCTCGCCACAGAAGAAATGGATGAACCTGCGCAAGCAGACTCTCCTCTTACCAATCCTTAGTTCGTATACAAACATCCCCACGACTGATGACAGCAGCGCGTACGCTTGCCTTGCTACCACCACTGCAATCACCTACACTCAGCCCCTGCCCCCGTAGCTCAGTCGGATAGAGCAGTGGTTTCCTAAACCACGTGTCGCAGGTTCGATTCCTGTCGGGGGCGCCATCCGTTCATAATACACCCCAAATCTCAAAAAGAGTTACCTCTATCAATCCCAACACACCAAATGTAGAAACAGTAGAATACTTATTGCTATCTACACTCATGTCAGCTGTTTCAAATACCCCTGTCCTCACCCAATCGACGTTTTTTAACAAATATAGACTTTACTTGAATACTCTCCTTGAGTCATTGCTGCGAATGTTCATTGAAACCATATATGCATTGGCTCCATGCCAATGTCATTAGGCAATTCCTCCAGACAGGGTTGCAAACTACTGTTCACTTTACATTTACATTAAAAAATCCTCTTGACAAAAAGAATCGCGATTGCCCCCATTAACTATTTAATTGCATACTTGTTAATTACTAGCTTGCAATTTCATTAGAAAATAATCATTATTGCGTCGTTTAATCTTACAAACACTATATTTTTCCCATATCGAGAGGAGGACTCCATCATGGCCAAACCCATGAGCAAAGCTGCCATCGTTAACCATCTTGCTCAAGAAGCAGAGATAAGCAAGAAGGCGATGACAGAGTTTCTTGAACACCTCGCAGCGCTTTCCTACAAAGAGGCAAAGAACGGATTTACGATTCCCAATATCGGCAAGTTGGTGGTCGCGAATCAAAAAGCTCGGATAGGACGAAACCCCCAAACGGGTGAGGCCATAAAGATCCCCGCAAAACGCGTGCTAAAGTTTCGCATATCTAAGGTCTGCAAAGATGCCGTATTAAAATAAAAGCTATAGCTGTTCATGTGAACTACGCTCACAATTTCCCATTCCACACTACGAGTTGAGTGTTTTAACAGCGTCTACCTTTTTTAGCGTCGCAGCCCAGATGTGCCACAAAGGAGAATAAACGAGTGGAATATAAACCAATCGGCGACTACGGCATTATCGGCGACCTTCACACAGTCGCGTTGGTTAGCACGAACGGGTCAATTGATTGGTGTTGCCTCCCAC
>DCWI01000060.1 GCA_002328825.1 Nitrospiraceae bacterium UBA2166
GGGACTTAAAATCCCATGGGTGGTAACGCCCGTACGAGTTCGAGCCTCGTCTCCGGCACCACATTTCCCCTTTGGATTCAAGAGGTTAAGTGATTGACCGTTTGAAGATGAGACCGCGAGGTCGGGGTGGTTTGGTGGGCTAGTGTTAAATAGGTGTTATTTTGGTGGCCTGCGCGATTCAGATCGGCCTCCCGAAAGCTATTGTATCTTGTGAAACAAGACATGGTTTTGTGTCCACTGATCTCCATGATGGTAAGGCGATCAATTCCTGCTCGCCTCATGTTGGTAACAGTAGTATGGCAAAAATCATGGAACCGAAACCCCTCAATACCCACCTGAAGGCAGGCCCTACGGAATGCGTCCTTAAAACAGCGTATAGGCTTGTCGTTATGGAGAAATACATGAGAGTCCCGCAACACCCTGACCTCCTGGAGCTTCCTAAATAAGTGTGGTAGTTCGCCGGACAGCGAGAGTGGAATAATCCTCCCATGCTTAGTCTTGGTATCAGCCCCCTTGAGCCTAATAAAGCCGCCCTTTAGATCCACTCTATCCCAAGTCAGATCCAATATCTCCCCCCTTCTCATTCCCGTCTGATACGCAACAAGATTAATGGATTGAAGATAATCTGGGCAAACGGCCTGGAGTAGATCAAACTGTTCAGGATCCAGAATCTTATCCCGAACGTTATCTTCCTCCTCCTGTCTCAAAGGTTGGCAGGATTTTGTTGGAGACCTCCCTTTTTCTTGCTAATAGCCCAGGAAAAGATGTGCGTGATACAGGCAAGCTCACGGTTCAGCGTAGCGATGCTTGTAGTCAATCCGTGACGCCTGCGGTGATGCTTTCGGGCACTATCTTCCCCAACCATCCGATAGAAGGTAGGTGGCAGGACTGGAGAGGCGATTGGCGATTTGCAATCCGATAGGGAAGAAGATTTTCTAGCGGATACAAAGTCTCAAAACGGCAATGTTGGCAAGGGTTCTAGCCCTCTAGCGGATAGTCAATGGGGAGAAGCAGGGCTGCCACACAGAGGAGCGTCTTCGATGTGGGTTGAGGCGTTAGAACCGATCACCATCAAAACGAAGGATGGGAGCCAAGATGTTGATCCCGGAACACCGATCAAACTTTCGGACGAGCAAGCGCGGCGACTCCTAGAGAGTTTGGAAGGCAAGGTACATGCTGTTCCCTCTCCACACTCTCGCGATTGGGTTGATCCTAACGATCCACGCTTTAAGAGGCTATGGGCTCCCTTTGTGACATGGCTCGACACCATACGTCCTTCGTTTGGTGAGCGACATCCATTGTATCGAGCAGCGATACAGGAATTAGACCGGATGGATGCCTCTTGGATCAATGGAGACCTTGAGGGATTCAAATACGCCATTCAGCAGATCATGCACATTGGTGAACCCCGCCATGCGTTGAAGGTGGGGTGAGCGTATTGCTATCATGGCCGGACGCCCAATCCAACAAAGTCATGCCGAGTCATAATGAGCATGGAAGGCGTGAGGAGTAGGGTGAAGGAAGCTACCTGAATACGAGGTAGAGCAGAATCATATTGAGCAAAAAAAACATGATTGTTGTCGAACGCCAAAACCCTAAGGGGTTGCGTTCGATCAGTGCGAGAGGCCTTTCTTTCAGAAATTGCTGGTTTGGATGCGCAAGGTCATGGATAAACGCTGATAAAGCATCATAGCGATCGGCCGGATTGGGATGCACAGCTTTTTCTAACGTAGCATCCATCCATACAGGTATGGCTGAATTATATTGATGCCCGGGCGTGTATGCGAATGAATTAATGTTTCCGACCGTTGGTTTCGGTCCATACGGAAATTTCCCCGTCAGCATTTCATAGGTTAAAACCCCTAACGAGAAAATATCCGAACGGTGACTCCCCGCGTATCCTTTCCAATATTCCGGTGCAACATAGTTTGCCGTTCCTAGCACATGGGGACGATCGATCGGCATCATAATTTCTTCGATACCCGCAATTTTTGTCGAACCGAAATCGATGATTTTTGCGTATCCGAGCTTATCAATCATGATATTTTCTGGTTTTATGTCCTGGTGGATCATTTCTTGCCGCTGAAACGCACGAATGCCCATCGCGATCTGCTCCACAATATTGCGAACATCCTGTAGTGCCGGCCTAGGGTTATCTGACATCCACTCCCGTAGTGTGGGCCCTTCAATATACTCTAGAATCGTGTAGAGAAACGTTTTGGGGCGCGCATGATCGAGGATTTTGACGACGTGGGGACTATTGAGACGCTTCCCAACCCAACTTTCGTGCAAAAACAGATCTATGTATGTGATATCGTCTTCGAAGTTGATGGAAGGGACTTTCAGCAAAACTTGAGTGTTTGTCTTCTCATCAACCGCAAGATACGATTCCGATCGGCTACTCGTATGCACCTCGCGGATAATGCGATATCCGTCGAGATTCATTCCAGGTGCAAGCGGCGGCGGGAATGGTAATGCGGTCAGTTGCTGGTAGAATCCATGTTTGTCCTGTTCCGGAAGCTGTTCAACGCGTGCAATAAGACTCGTCACGTTATCGGGGCTGCCGCGTGCAAGTGCTTTCATCGCTATCGCCTGACACGCCGTAGCCAAATCATCGGTATGTTGAAACACGATCTTTGCAATTTCATCGTCGGTAAGGTGATCATGAATGCCATCCGTCAGCAAAACAAACCGGTCATCTTCCTCAACGGGAATAGACTGATAGTCGATTTTCAGCTCAAGATCAATCCCCATTGCTCGGCTCAAGCAGTGGGTTTCCGATTGCACCTGAATGCGATGGTCCTGAGTCAAGCATTCTAGCTGTCCTTGACGCGCACGATAGATGCGCGTATCACCGAGATGAAACAGATGGGCGGATCTGGACTTCACTACAATCGCACTCAGCGTCGCCACCATACCTCGTGGCGATCCGTATCGCTGCTGACCTTCGCTATACAGCCACCGATTGAGCGCGGAGAGAACCTTTTGACCAGACAACTTTACCGACCATGATTCCGGCGTGCTGAAGTAATCGTTGAGAAATCCCTCTACGCAGGCATAACTCGCTTCCATCCCCGCTTCACTGCCACTCATGCCATCTGCAATCACAAGAGCAACGCCTTTCGCCCGACGTAACTCAGGATCGGCGAAGCAAATTCCACACGCATCCTCATTTTCCGGCTTGTGCCCGGCTTCACTGTAGTGGGCCGATGTGATGATGAGATCTGCTATCATGAGGTCATGTCACTTGAAATCAAACATCGGAGCATCCTGCTAGGTGACTTCAATTAGCTGTACGGTCCCGTCCGGCAACACTTCGGCCACATGCCCTTGGGGCTCTTCGAGGAACAGCAGGACGACAGCAAGTGCAGCAATGGTCGATACCGCGATGACAAGGAAAAAAGTCTGAGGGGAGACGAATGAGAGGACCGTAAGAAGGCACACAGCACCAGTACTGCCATACGCTCCTGCCATGCCCGCGATTTGGCCGGTCATACGGCGCTTCACAAGCGGGACAATGGCAAACACCGCTCCATTTCCCGCTTGTTCAAAGGCCCCTGCGGTCATCATGACAATCAAGGCCAAGAGAACAGGCCAACTGCCGGTAATCTGGCTCATCAGGAAAAATCCGACTGCCATCCCCACAAGCAACCAGGAGAGAGAGTACTTTCTGCCAAATCTGTCACTGATGAGCCCGCCCACAGGCCGCGCAATGACATTCATGAGGGCAAATCCTGAGGCAAGCAAACCAGCCGTCACCAGCGAAAGCCCGAAGGTGTTTAAGAAGAATAATGGAAGCATGGACACCATGGCCACCTCGGTGCCGAATGTGACCATATAGGCGATGTTCAGGACAGCCACTTGTTTGAAGTTGTAGCGCTCAAGCTCAGGCACGACTTCTTTGAGGGCCTGTCTATTTACTTGATAGATCCAGGTGCTCTGAACGATATAAAACGTCACCACTGCCAGATAAATGATGTTCGTAACTGCTCCGCTTAGGAGATTGACGTTGGATGGACCGAGTTTCCAGGCAAGTAAGGCTGTGGCAGCGTATATCGGGATGTTCATGAGAAGGTACAGAATGAAATCGCCAACACTGGTTACCTCCATGCCGCCCGCTCGTTTTGGCTTGAAGTACGTTGCCCCCTGAGGCGTATCGGTGACAGAGAAAAAATAGACAGCTGAGTAGATAAGCGCAAGAATGCCGGTTGACGCAATGGCATAACGCCATCCATCATCTCCTCCAAACATCAACGCAATGATCGGGAGGCTCATGGCAGCAGCGGCGGAGCCGAAATTCCCCCAGCCACCGTACAGGCCTCCCGCAAATCCCACTTGTCTTGCCGGAAACCACTCGCCGACCATGCGGATCCCGATCACGAAGCCCGCACCGGCGGCCCCCAACAGAAATCGCATGAAGGCCAGCTGCTCATAGGTGTTCGCAAAGGCAAATCCCAGGCATAGGAAGCCAGAAACAAACAGCAGAAACGAATAAGTTCGACGCGGACCGAAGCTATCCACCAGCATGCCGATGATGATTCGAGCCGGTATCGCTAAAGCAACGTTTAGGATGAGCAACGTCTTCACTTCTTGGTCAGTCAATTGAAATGTTTCCTGTATCAATGCCATTAATGGCGCATGACTAAACCACACAAGGAAGGTGATAAAGAACGCAAACCAGGTCAAATGAAGAATGCGAATGTTTCCTGTGAACGACAACAGGTTCAAATGGGATGTCGGTACCGCCATTATTCCTCCATTTTCCTTAAAATCCGACTGTGGCCATGACGTAGACCCAATCCTGATCGGTGGTAAACGATTGGCTATTGGCCAGATTGTTCTTCTCAATGAACTCGCCAGTGAAGAAATGGCCCCATCCAGCGCCGAGTTTGACGGTCTCCTTAACCGTCGTAAACGCGGTAATGTCTAACTCTTGTCCAATTGATTCCGCCTGATTGTCTGCCGACGATTGGATTTGGACCTCACCGTTGAATCGATACCAGTTGTCCTTACGATTGGCCAAACGGAACATGTGATAATCTATGGAGATTCCAGTTTTCGGCCTTGGATTCACCTTGAAACTGAGACTCAGGTCCTGCATGTTCCGCCACCCCATAAGGTCCATCACGCCCATCAACGCGTGGTTAGTGGGAAAGAGATTTTCAAAGGTATTGAAGTTCCCCCGCTGATCGTCGGTATTGTTATCACCATCACCGGACGCAAAGTCGTATTCCACTCCGATGCGAGGGAACCACGGGAGTTCCAAAAAGTTGTAGCCGGCCTTGGCTGCAAATGCAGCCGCATTGATCTCCAGATCTCTCACCCCAATGCCACCCGTCCGCTGACTTGCGATCTTTCCGAATTGGTAGTCCCCTTCCATGGTGTAATCCAGATGTTTGGCAAAGAGGGTGCCATCGACTCGGGTACCGATGGTATGGCGCTGCTGATTCGTAGCCGCAGGGGCTAACAGAGATCCGCCAACCCCATTGTCAACGAGGAAAATCCAGTAGGGTTCAACAGAGACAGTAGGTATCCCTTTGAACGTCCCATAGGCGATATACAGATCTTGGTCATCAGTTCCTTTTCGCTGTTCTGCTGGGGTTCCCGGAAAACTAACGGGGTCTCTGATCGTGATCTGATCGACATCGTTGTCCCTGGTTCGAGCCCAAATAAGATCGAGAGAACCCACCAGTCGCTCAAGTGTCATTCGTACGGCGTCAAACGACCGGGCGACATTACTCCACTCGGCATCGCCAATCACGCGGTGATTACCGAAGGCAATGGATTGCCGGCCTACCCGTAACTGAAGCCCATCCAGGAACATATTGTTTACTTGAAAGTATCCTTGGTGAAGGTCAAGGTTTTGAGTATTGCTAATGGTTCCCGGCTCGGCACCAAACGCCCGGGTATCCTGAAGTTGGAGAAAGAGGTTGATATCGGGTGAAACATCATAGCCGACGTTCAAGCGTGTTCTGGATCCAACGAAAGATTGATTGTTTTGATTCACTCCAGCGTCATTAGGGTTTCCAAAGCTCGAATTGACGCGCCCTTCATACCGCTCGCGAATCTCTGCGCTGATGTTGAGGTTTTCACTGTCCAAGGCAAACAACGGCGCATTCTGAAAGAGGACCATGGCAAAAATGGCCGCTCGAATCGACGAGGCGCAAGCACCCGTTCCCTCTTTACGTCGGCTTAAGACCATACGCTGAGGATGCAGCAAGTCCTGTGCCAGCAATCAATCCCCTTGTTAGGACTATCGGTAACAGTCACAACACGTTCGAAGCTTATACTGCTCTTGGCTCCGAAGAGAGGCACGATAGTGCTAGTAGCGTTGCCAGGCTGCGACGTCATTAAGCCGGCAAGGAATAGGGGTTTGGACTAACTCTTTGCAACAATTATGTCGCACTAATTGCATGAACTAACTCTTTGCAGCAATTATGTCGCACTAATTACATGGACTAACATAAACATTCGCGGTTCTTCTCTTATCGAGTTCTGTAGCGAATCGAAGGAAGTACGAAGTTTTTCACGCTATAACTGCATTTACGAGACACACACCCACGAAAAGGGGAGGAGGGATGAGGTTTCACAGGAGCTGGTATGTAGCTTGCTTTATCTAAGATAATTTGAGGGTATTTGCATCTTGAGTACAAACACCATAAATGCACAGAAGACCGTCGTCGTGATCGGGAACGGAATGGTTGGACAACGGTTTTGCGAGAAGCTGGTCGCGTTCGACTCAGCCAAACAATATCACATCGTCACGTTCTGCGAGGAACCGCGGGCCGCATATGATCGTGTTGGCCTCACATCGTTTTTTGCACACCGCGATGCCGAACAGTTGATGCTGGCAAAGCTCGAGTGGTATGCCGAACACGGTATTGATTTGCATGTTGGGGACAGAGCCAACCGGATTGATCGCCACACCCACACGGTACGATCG
>DCWI01000072.1:0-2485 GCA_002328825.1 Nitrospiraceae bacterium UBA2166
GACAAAGCAGTGGAAATTAATCTTGATCGAACGGCTGATGGTGTCAATGGCTTACTGGAAGAGAATGGCATTTTGGATGCAGAGGTGAAACGCATTGATCAAGCTAATGTGCAGATAGTGCTGCCGGGCGAGTATTTGGAAAGCGAAATTGAGACTGTGGTAACGGGAACCTATGCACGTTTGATTAAGCGTTCGTCAGATGAGGAAGGCGTGTTGATCTTTGGCATTAGTGAACAAGAAGCCAAGCGAATTAAGGAAGGGGCGGTTGAACAAGCGTTGGAGACAATTAGGAACAGGGTGGATGAATTTGGAGTAGCTGAACCACTAATTCAGACGCAGGGGCTTAAAGAGATTGTTGTGCAACTTCCCGGGATTAAGGATCCAAAGCGTGCGCTCAAGTTGATCAAGAGCACAGCTCAACTCGAATTTAAGTTGCTTGATGAGGATCATGCATTGGCACGAGAACTTCCACAACTAATTGCAACAGGACAGGAAGATGCGACGTTGCAGGACTTTGCCGACCGAATCCCAGAGGAAGACGAGATTCTTTTTGAGAAGCAGGTGAATTTTGATAGTGGGGTCGTCAGCAAGATTCCTTATCTCATAAAAAAACAGGCCATATTGACGGGTGATTTATTAACAGATGCAAGGGTCCAGGTTGGAGAGTTTAACGAACCATATGTTTCAATTTCATTTGATCGAACCGGCGGAAAGATTTTTGATACAGTTACGGCAGCAAATGTTCAAAGGCGAATGGCTATTATTCTTGATGATACCGTTTATTCTGCTCCAGTCATTCAGGAGCGAATCTCTGGAGGGCGTGCTCAAATTACCGGGGCGTTTACCCATCAGGAAGCGGCTGATTTAGCCATTGCATTGCGAGCTGGTGCGTTGCCTGCACCGGTGGCTATCATCCAGAATTTGACGGTTGGTCCGTCGCTTGGACGCGATTCAATTGAAAAGGGTGCGACATCAATGGCGATTGCTGCATTTCTTGTTGTTGCGTTCATGATCTACTATTACCGTATTTCTGGCCTGATTGCAGATGTTGCGCTGGTGCTGAATGTTGTGGGGCTTATTGGCGCCTTAGGCGGATTGGAAGCGACTCTCACCCTTCCTGGTATTGCTGGGATCATTTTGACTATCGGAATGGGAGTTGACTCCAATGTGCTCATTTTAGAGCGCATCCGTGAGGAAATCCGACAGGAAAAACCTGTTCGACTAGCGATTGATGCTGGATATAACAAGGCGCTGTTGACTATTGTGGATGCCCACGTCACAACGCTGATTACCGGGTTTGCACTATTTGTATTTGGAACCGGTCCGATCAAGGGCTTTGCGGTTACGTTGTGCCTTGGTATTGGAATTAACCTGTTTACGGCGTTGGTTGGGACAAAGGTAGTTTATGATATTGGAAATAATCGCTGGAGATTTAAGCGTCTTAGCGTTTGAGGTATAGGATTGAGGTATCCAAGTAAACCTGAACATTGTTTGTTGGCCCCTTATTCGGAGGACTTGTGGTAGAGATTGTAGGAAAAACGAATTTTGATTTCATGGGAAAACGTAAATACACTTTTATTGTTTCCGGATTAATGGTGTTGATTGGCTGCATTGCGTTGTTCCAGATCGGATGGGGGACGGCAAACTTAGGAATAGATTTTGCCGGAGGTACGGCTGTTCAACTTAGGTTTGATAACCCTATGCCGATTGATCAGGCTAGGGCCGCTCTTGAAAAGGGTGGGCTTGGAGATGCTGATCTTCAAGAAATTGTGCGTGAAAACAAACTAATGATTCGTGTAAAAGAGTCAAACACAATTGAGGAAGAGGTTGCAGACCGTATTGTGAAAGTTTTTGAAGACGCTTTTCCAGAAAATAAATTTGTTGTGGATTCCAGTGTGGAAATTGGACCGACCATAGGAAAAAAGCTTCAAGAAGATGCGCTTGTCGCAATTTTTATCTCATTGGTGGGGATTATCTTATACATCGCAGCGCGCTTTGAGGTGCGTTTTGGTTTTGCCGCCGCAGTAGCCACTTTTCATGATGTGCTCGTCGTGTTGGGAATTTTTTATGTTTTAGATAAGGAAATAACCTTACTTGTTGTTACCGCACTGCTAACGTTGGCTGGGTATTCGTTAACTGATACAGTTGTCGTGTTCGATCGCATCAGGGAAAACCTGCGTATTCGTCGTCGGCAACCGATAGATCAAGTGATCAATGCTGGGATTAATCAAGTGTTAAGTCGGACGATAATTACTACACTGACCGTTGTATTGGTATTGATTCCTCTGACCTTTTTTGGCGGCGAAGTGCTTCATGATTTCTCGCTCGCTCTGTTGATTGGGGTGTTGATCGGGACCTATTCCTCCGTATTCGTGGCTAGTCCAATTCTGGTCGTATGGAAGGGGAGTAGAGGAAAGCTTCTTAGTCGGTCATAACAGCAAAGAATACATTAACCTTTGGTATCTTTATTCTCTCGCTTGGTATT
>DCWI01000072.1:2812-3964 GCA_002328825.1 Nitrospiraceae bacterium UBA2166
TATTCTCTCGCTTGGTATTGTCTCCGCGGTAGTATCTGTGTGTGTTTAGTCTGTGTCGTTTATTCCGTAAGATAGGCGTGCTTCAGTAAAGCGTTGCTTCTATCTGTTCGCGGGTTCTTTACTCATTGACAATGTGAAGGAATTAGTGAAGTGGTAGGATTAAGGTAGCTTGCAGCTATCATATTGAAATTTTTTAGTACTTGAGAGGTGCCAATAAATTCATGAGGAACTTTTAATCCAATTCGATGTTTAAATACGAGATGAGTGCTTTAGCTTATGCTTTAATTCTCTGTTACTAGTTTTAAGTTGAAATGTTTATCACAAAATTTAAGTTAAAGCAAAAACGCTAATAAATGTAGAACTTTTGTTTAAATTTTTTATTTGACACTTTATATATGTAGTGATATAAGACAAAAACTTTTTAAGAATGTAGAGACTCTGTGAGGTAGCTCATGGTTGCAAGAGTCGCTCGTAGGTACTAATTGGTAGTTGTTGGGTGATGATATAACCTGAGGAATGATGAGATTTCAACTTTACGATGAAAACAGTTAAGGGGGTACGCGTGATGCGGACGATGGGCATTCGGGTATTGTTTGTATTGGCGGCTGGTGTAGCTGCCGTGTTTGGGAGTGGAGAATCTGCCGTCAGTCAGACGTTTACGGCCACTGGAACTCTTACTGAACCACGAATTTTTCATACCGCCACATTATTGATGGATGGGCGGGTTCTACTTGCCGGCGGTTCGGATGCGGGAGCAACAGCGGAGCTGTTTGATCCGGCGACTACAGCATTTTTTCCTGCCGGCAGCATGATCACAACTCGCACACTTCACAGTGCAACTCTCCTAAATAATGGACAGGTACTTCTAGCTGGTGGTGTGGGTAACGGTACATCAGCCGAGTTGTTTGACCCGGTGACCGGAGTTTTTTCTCCGACAGGTGGCATGACCACAGCTCGAAGTAATCATACGGCAACCTTGTTGCCTGATGGAGATGTGCTTCTAGCTGGAGGGACGGGATCGGATGGTTTGCCTCTCTTCACGGCTGAGCGCTATGACTCAGTAACTGGAACCTTTACCTCGACAGGTAGTTTGACCGCTGCTCGAACCTTTCACCGTGCCACTCTCCTCACGAATGGACAGGTGCTCCTGAC
>DCWI01000007.1 GCA_002328825.1 Nitrospiraceae bacterium UBA2166
CGACCATTATTGTTCATCCTGAATGTACCAGGGAGGTAGTTGCGGCCTCCGATATGTACGGTTCGACCGAATTCATACTTGAGGAAATCGCAGGTGCTTCGGCAGGGACTTCTTGGGGAGTCGGAACTGAGGTCAACATGGTGCGCAGACTGGCTGCAGAAAATCCGAGTAAGGAGATTTTCTCTCTTGATCCGGTGGTGTGTCCTTGCGCAACCATGTATCGAATACACCCTGCATATGTTCTTTGGGTTCTTGAGGGCATATTGGCTGGACTTGCGATAAACCGGATAGAGGTTGAACCCGACAATCGCCTAAACGCTCTCCTCGCACTTGAACGAATGCTGGAAATGGCCGGCTAAAACAATCGGACAGCAGTCAACCAGGCAATCCATATGATTCCAGATCCCGGTGAACTCGACGCAATTATTGATCGTGCGTTAGCAGAGGATGCAGTTGGGTCTGACGCGACTTCGCTGGCATTAATTCCGCCGACCCTTCAAGCCACAGTATCAATTGTTACAAAACAACCTGGCATTCTTGCCGGATTGCACATAGCAGATGCTGTATTTAAACGTGTAAATCCTGACTTGCAATTCGTTTACCGCTTGCAAGACGGTGATCGTTTAACTGCTGAGCAGACCTTAGCTACGGTCTCGGGATCTATTGCTTCGATACTCAGCGGAGAGAGGACTGCGCTCAATTTTTTACAGCGGATGAGTGGCATAGCTACTTTAACGGATCTATATGTGTCCGCAGTTGATGGAACTAATGCTTCTATAGTAGACACCAGAAAAACTGTTCCGGGACTTCGGAGACTCGATAAATACTCTGTGCATATTGGAGGCGGAAGGAATCACCGGATGAATCTGAGTGATGGCGTGCTTATCAAAGACAATCACATTGCTGCGCTTAGAAGTACAGGGAACACACTTGAACAATTGATAAATGAGGCGCGTGCAACAGTTTCCCACACGCTGAAAATCGAAGTTGAAGTTGAGTCGGTTGAAGGTGCAATATCCGCAGCAAGTGCCGGTGCAGATATTGTAATGCTCGATAATATGAATCCAGATGATATGCGGTCTGCTGTTGCTCATATTTCTGATCAGTGCATCGTTGAGGCATCTGGTGGCGTTACTCTTGCAAATGTTGCCGAGGTTGCAAGTAGTGGAGTCGATTTTATTTCAATTGGCGCACTTACTCATTCACCTATGGCACTCGACATTTCACTTGACTACGAGACAAAAATAACCTGATTAGCAAAAACACCTTTTTGTCTATCGTGAGAATGCTCTGGATTTCGTCGTAGCCTTGGAAATGTATTGGAGTTTGCGTTTATCGCCGCCGGGACGTATTTCTATCACTTGAATCTAAAAGGATTGTGAAAGGACCGGCATTATCGATTTTTACGCTCATTGACGCTCCGAAAACCCCAGTCTCTGTCCGTAGTCCACTACAGTGAAAAGCTTGCACAGTTTTGTCAAATAAACGCTGCGCTACATCCCTATGAGCTGCATCGATAAAGCTAGGGCGCCGTCCTTTACGAGTTGATGCGTAGAGAGTGAATTGACTTATCAGTAGTAATCCACCATTTACTTCTTGTACCGATTGGTCGAAACCTGACGCCCCTGATTTTTCAGGGAACACTCTCATGCTCAGAGTCTTGTCCACAATGTATTTGATGTCTTCTTCAGTGTCATCATGAGTGATACCTATGAAAAGGCAAAGTCCTTGATCAATATGTCCAACGGTTGTTCCGTCCACAGAAACAGATGCTTGATCGACACGTTGTATAACGGAACGCATTTAGGATTTGAAACAGATTAGTGAGTGTGTCCACCCGCGCCATGCGAATGGCTCGAGTTACTCCCACTAGTGTCTGCTGACTTACTTTTTGCTGAAGCAGAATTAGAAGATTTGGCAGATTCTGATTTAGACGATGAGGAGCTAGATGAGTTTTTTGATTTGGATTCTGAGGAACTGGATGTTTTAGATGTGTCATCCTTTTGTGATTGATTGTTCGAGTTAGAACCTGATCCGTAATCAGTTGTGTAGAATCCAGATCCTTTATAGATCACGGTCGGTGATGTGATTTGCCTGCGTGATTCGCTTCCGCACGTTGGGCAATTCGCACCTGGCTCGTCGTTGAATTTTTGAATTAGATCAAAAACATGACCGTTATGATTGCATTTGTAAACGTAGGTTGGCATTTTTTGGTTGATTGTGTTGCTACAAAGGAACGCGAGTGCAGTCGCACTCGCGTTCCTTTGTATATTTTTCTGATGGGTAATTTTATACCAGTGAGGTGAGGATGTACCGAGGAGTGAGGTTATCCGGTATATCCTTAAATTCCTTAGGGTCCGATCGCTTATTAATTCCTGTAGTTACAATGGCAGAGTCCAGTCCTACATTATTTGCACCTAGAATGTCCGTTTCAAGTTGGTCCCCGATCATAACAGCGTTGTCGGATCCGGCACGGCGTATGGCTTCGATGAATATCGGCGGATTAGGTTTTCCTAGCTTAGATGCTCGTAGAAAGTCATGTTTTCCATGTAAGCGCATAAGCGCTTCCTCAAGCGTTTTTACGAATGCCGCCGCTCCCATCCCGAATTCAGCCGGTCCATCTTGATATATAAAGTCTGTATTGGGTAACACCATCTGTATCGGATCTTTTTCCTTGAATCTCTTCGACACAAGGTTAAGTAGATGATTGAGCGTGGATTCCCAGTCATATGGACCGCTAGAACTAAACAGTATGACATCTGGTTCAGTGGGACTATCTAAGTCCAATATCCTTCCACCCGAACCTGCTACATATGCTCTCGAATCTGTTGTTCCTAGGACCAATGTCGGACGTCCTAGTAGATCCTGATCTCGATAATAGCCAGAAATCAATGAGCCAGAGTTAACAATGCGTTCCACAGGGATTCTCATACCTTGACTTTGGAATTTGTTTGATAGTGATTCAGTGGACTTAGATGCATCGTTTGTAACAATGAAATAATTCATAGCTGACGTATTCATCATATTTACGAGGTGTTCGGCATTAGGAAGTGAGTCGATCCCGTCAACTAAAACGCCGTAAGCATCAAAAAATACGGCATCGTAGTGATCAAATATTGCCTCAAGATCAATGTAACTTGGAATCATGAGAAATCATTCCGATGTAGCTAAATTGAATCCGTTTTGCCATGCTTCAGAGGCCACTGCCAATGGGATAGAAAGTGAATTCCCGAACTCCAGGCTATTGCCTTTTACAAAACCTATAATGGTCATTGGTACATTGTGTGATAGAGCTATAGATTCGAGATGGTTTATGTGTTTATTAGCCAAACTTAAAAGAATACGTGACTGAGACTCACCGAACATGCCTGCATCCCAGCGCTGTGGGAGAGCTTTGGTGATGACCGCACCAATCCCTCCGATAATCGAGCACTCGGCTATCGCGATCGAAATCCCTCCATCGGAGACATCATGAGCCGAGGCAACAAGCCCTGCTTTTATTGCTTTTCTGCAAACCTCTTGTGTCCGCACTTCTAAATCCAAGTCTAAACGTGGTTGACCTTCAACTTTGCCGTGTATCAGTTCAAGATATTCACTCCCTGCAATATCGTTTATTTCATCCCAGCAGGAATCGGTTCCGATCAAAATGATGATATCTCCTTGAGATTT
>DCWI01000120.1 GCA_002328825.1 Nitrospiraceae bacterium UBA2166
TTTTGCAAATCGTCGAGATAATCCGCCCAGTCCTGCATCATCTTTTGCCGCTCGGGAAGGTGTGTCGTGCGATTGTAGGCACCTCTGTTGGGATCACGAACCGTATGCGCCAACTGGTGCTCAATGTAATCCGGGCGGAAGCCTAACACTTCATCCAAAATCGTCCGCGCCATTGCGCGAAACCCATGGCCGCTCATCTTTTCCTTGTGAATTCCCAGGCTTCGCATCGCGGCAAGAACGGCATTCTCACTCATTGGTCGGTCCACACTTCGTGCTCCGGGAAAAACATACCGCCCACGTCCGGTGAGCGGGTGCAGTTCTTCCAATATTGCTACGGCTTGTTTGGAGAGTGGCACTATGTGCAGGGTGTTGGTCTTGGTGATGGTGTAGCGCCATTTCGCCAAGGCAAGGTCGATGTCGGCCCATTCAGCATGACGTAGCTCACCGGGGCGCACGAAGACCAATGGAGCGAGGCGTAGGGCGCAACGTACAGTAAGCGTCCCTTCGTAGCTGGCCATTGCTCTGAGTAGATCCGCAACCTGCTCAGGTTCTGTTACGGAAGCGAAATGTTTACCTTTAACCGGCGGCAGTGCCCCACGCAGATCGTGGGTGATATCACGTTCGGCTCGTCCGGTGGCGACGGCGTAGCGGAACACCTGTCCACAATTACTCATGGCGCGGTGCGCCGTTTCCAAGGCTCCGCGCTCTTCGATCCGGCGGACGACCTTCAGTAGTTGCGGAGGAGTGATATCGGCAATTGATTTCCCGCCGATCCATGGGAAGATGTCCCGTTCTAACCGACGAATGATCCGGTTCGCATGATTTGCAGACCAGTTGGGTGAGTACCTTGCGAACCATTCCCGCGCCACCACCTCGAAGCTGTTTGTCGCCGCTCCCAGCATCGCGGCTTTTTTGGCCTTGCGATGCTCGCTGGGATCGACCTCATTGGCTAGCAGCTTTCGAGCTTTGTCACGCCGCTCGCGGGCATCCCTCAACGATACATCGGGATAGACGCCAAGCGACAACCGCTTTTCCTTGCCACCGAACCGGTACTTCAATCGCCACCACTTACCTCCGGTGGGGGAAACTTCAAGATATAGCCCGCCAGAGTCAAATAGTTTCTTGGGTTTCTCGGCTGGGGTGGCGTTACGAACGGTGGTGTCTACAAGTGGCATATGGAGGGGCAACTGATCCTTTGTATTATATAGATGCCCCCCATATTGCCCCCATTTGACTCGGATGTCAAGAGTGGAACAGTAAAGGGAAAATAAGCGTAACTCTATGATAATACTATGTTATTGTATGGTGTGCCATCAATTTGAGGAGCATTTCATGCCTCATCTTGAGGGCTGTTGGTGGAGGCGGCGGGAATCGAACCCGCGTCCGAAAACCGTCAGCACAAGACATCTACATGTGTAGCCGCAGTATTGAGTTTCGCTCCCATCCATGCCCCGCAGCACGGCTCAGAATAGTTGCTAGCCCAGTATCGTCTCGTCTTTCTTCCCTGGAGCCCAGAAGTCAGACCAGCCTGCTTTATGCCATCCTGATCATTCGCACAGACATCGAATGAGGGACGTCGCTACTTAATTATGCAGCGAGAGCCAAGTTATCGTTGGCAATTGAATTTTTCCCCAGGTGTTTTACGAGGACCCGAGGACCTCGACATGCAGCCCTGACCCACTAGTCTCCGTCGAAGCCTATCGCCCCCTCCTTTCTTCTTTCATGGCACGCGCTATCTCGCGTGTATCTTCGCGTTTCTTGATGTCCTCACGCCGGTCGTATTGGCGTTTTCCTCTGGCCAGAGCCAATTGGAGTTTTGCCAATCCTCGGTCAGTAAAGTAGATCTTCAGAGGAATTAACGTTAGGCCTTTTCGTTGGGTCTGTCCGACCAAGCGATCGATTTCTTTTCGGTGAAGCAATAATCTTCGCTCACGCCGAGGAATATGATTCATGATGTTGCCGTGGCTATACTCATTGATATGGCAATTGTGCAATATCACCTCGTTATGATCGATGCGTGCGAAGCTCTCCTTCAAATTCACTCGTCCCTCGCGCAAAGCTTTTACTTCGGTCCCGAGCAACGCTAGGCCGGCTTCGAATGTGTCCTCAATTGCGTAGTCGTAATAGGCTTTGCGATTTGTTGCGACGGTTCTAATCGGCTTTCGAGATTCCATAATATCAAGTATAACAAGCAGGTACGGCGTGGGTAAATACAGGAAAAAACAGTACATGGTAGGAGTGAGGATAGTGAGAACCATGATAGATGCTCAACTATGCACTTGCGGCCTGTCCCAAACGGCCGTGGAGCCTGATTATTACCGCTTAGGGTGGCGAGCCAGCAGGGTCTTCTGTGCGTTTTTTTTCCTTGTCGTCGCAGTTATGTTTTTCTCAGGATGTCGGTCTGGGCTTCCGGATCGAGTGACTGATCTCCCTCTACGCCAGGCCAGCGCCGAAGAACTTGTGACCATGCTCAACCAACGTTCGGAGCAGATCCACAGTTTGCGCGCACTCGTGCAACTCCAAGCTCGAGGAAAACTCATTCCAATTCGCAGTACGATGAACATGTCGTTGACCTATGTGAAACCGTCATTCATTCGGTTGCGCGCCTTTGATCCCTTGGGACGAACCTTGTTTGATCTGGCTAGTAACCATATACAGTTTCGCGTTCACTTTCCAATGCAAAATCGTGTGGTGACCGGAATCCACTCTGCCACTTCGATAGATTCGCCTTTGGAGACGTCGTCGATGCGGGAACAGTTACTTTATTTGGTGATGGCGGTATCAAAGACGATTCTTGCGACCTCAATTGACGATAGGCATCATGTTACGCTCCATGAGGAAGGGTTGTTTTACCGTATTGCAATCATGGAAACTCCGCATGCATCGTATCCGATACGCGAATTGTGGGTCGAGCGAATCAATCTTGACGTAGTCAAAGACACGGTATTGAATGCTACTGGCGATCCGATCATCACTGTTAAATTTTCTGACTATCGAGTCCTTGGAGCACACGGGAAGATCCTCTACCCTTTCCATATGTCCATTCATGATATGAGGACGGATAGTCATTACACGCTGAAATTCCAAGAGGTTATTCCAAATCCCGATGTGGAACCGGGAGAATTTGATGTGAGTGGAATGGTGAAACAGAACACTATTGTTGTTCGCGATTCGTGCATGGTGTTTTGCTAAGCAGCTGTGGTGAATTTTTGTGGAGGAAGGTTGCCGGTGTGACTCGCCCATGACAATTCTCTCGGTTGAAACAGCAACGTCTGTGCAGAGTGTCGCGGTGGTAGGCGAGAATGGTTTGTGTGCGACAGAAGCGGTGACGCAACCACGATCTTTAGCTACTGCGATGGATCGTTCTCGCCGATGGTCAATCATGCCGGCTATCGATCGACTGTTGAACGCGATTGATATGACGCTCAGTGATATCGATGGTTTTGCCGTCTCTATTGGACCTGGATCGTTTACAGGGTTGCGCGTCGGGCTGGCCACTATGAAGGGGCTAGCGTATGGTGCGAACAAACCGTTGATTGCTGTGCCAACGCTCCATGCCCTTGCGGTCAATGTGGCTGGGATTGGCCTTCCAATTTGTACCGTATTGGATGCAAAACGAGGCGAATTGTTTGTCGCCATATGGCACACACAGCAATCTTCAGATGAGTACGAGTCCCTTGTATGTGTGATGGAGCCACTCCGCCTTCCTATTGAACACATCGGAGAAAGTTTGTCATCTCACATGCAAGACACTGTTATTGTTGTGGGTGATGGTGTTTCGCTTTGCCGACAGATGATATCAGAGCAGTTTGGAAAACGGGTTGTATTTCCTGCTGCAATTGCGTGTTTTCCGTCTGCGATGAGCGTGGCATACGTTGGCAAAGAGCGTTTGGCTCGTGGTATGCTTGCGGACGGAGAGCTCGCACCGATATATCTGAGACCGCCAGACGCAAAGCCCAATCTGCCTCATCGTGCTGTAGAGTCCAGCACATCATTTGAAAGCGAAGCGTGACGATTGATCTTCTAACCGAATTTGATTTGGATACTGTTGTGCGCATCGAACAGGAAACATTTTCAGTGCCGTGGACACGAAAAATGTTTCGAGATGAGCTTGAAGGCAATCCTTTTGCATCACTGTTGGTGAGCCGGGAGGCAGGAGTGATTGTTGGGTATGTATGCTATTGGGTAATTTTTGAAGAACTCCATATTATGAATTTGGCTGTCGTCACAGATTATCAGCGACAAGGGATTGCAAATGCAATGATGAGTCACGCTATCGCGCATGCGTGTGCCAATGGAGCTCACACGGCTATGCTGGAAGTCCGCGTATCAAATGTGGCTGCGGTTGCGTTTTATACGCGACTCGGATTTCAAAAGATTGCTCTTCGCTATCGCTACTATGTGAATCCTGTTGAAGATGCCATGATCTTAAGATGGCGTTCACTTGAAATCAAGAATGATGCACACACATTGGATGGCCAAGAGGCTGTTAGCGGATGACGAGTGATTTTCTGACGCAGCACATTGCCGCAATTCGGCAACGGGTCTATATAGTGTTGGGGTTTCTTACGGTAATGTTCGCTATTTCATTTCTATTCGCGGACATCATCATCTCATGGTTTCGTCGACCACTCCCAACGGACTTGGTCTTCTATGGACCGGCCGAAGCCCTTTTTGCTGCCATCAAGGTGGCATTTTTTGCGGCAATACTTTTTACCATGCCCATGCTTATTTACCAAATATGGAAATTTTTTGAACCTGCATTTCTTCCGCATGAGAAACATTCGGTGTTTCCATATATCGTGACTGCTACTCTGTTGTTCATGTGCGGATTGGCGGTCTGTAATATTATTATTCTTCCCCTCGCGCTCGAGTATCTTGTGGCACAAGGGGAAAAACTTGCTTTGGTCCCCGCATTGGCGGTTGGGCAGTATATTGATTTTAATGCAAAGTTCTTGTTGGTGTTTGGTATGGCGTTTGAACTGCCGTTGGTCATGACGATGTTGGGACGTATTGGAGCAATTTCCGCGGAACTGTTGGTGAAATTTCGGAAGCATGCGATTGTTGTTTTTTTTCTACTTGCCACAATCATGACCCCAACACCAGATGCATTTAACCTCTTGCTCATGGCAGTGCCATTAATTCTGCTCTATGAAGTTGGCATTGTGAGCGTTCGCCTGTGGGGGCAACCACGTGGTGTGCCACAGAAGACATCTCCGATAAAGCGAGTACGTCGCACTGAGGTCTAAAGGGTCTCTCATGACAGGAGTGAAATGCTTTGAATCACCATTGCTTTCATCAAGATAGGATGGTGATCGGCAGGTTATCTATGGCAATAACACTTGGGTGACCGACAGATACCACAATCTCTTTGCAAAGAAGAAGAGGTGTAGTATGTCTGGTAAAGTGCCAATGTTTTTTGTGCTGAGCTTGCTGTCATCCTTGTGGGTGGATGAGCTGGGGTACGATACGCACCGCGCATTATTGTTCAGGGTCAGCAAATGATCGTTCGTTTGGATATTGATATGAATATAAAAGGATCAAATGATTCTGATCGATATGTCCACCCCTCAGTGATCGAGGTTGGTCAATGGCAGTTTTTTTCTGCGATACGTATTTAACCTCAACATCTGAAGCTACGGAAAAAAATCATAAGCGCGGTGGAAGATGCATACATATTGCAACGTCTTGTATTTGAATGAGACGAGGTTGCAACACTTTTCTCGATCGTGAAGGATGTATTTTCAGAAGCGTCTTCATAGAAACGAGGGGGCTTCGGTTTCACTAGGTCAACTACTATAAAGAACGGAAAACACCAAGAAGTCACGTGGAGGCGAAAGGATACGTTATGAAGAGGAGTGGATCTTCACGCAAATCGCGAGACAAGAATATACCCAAAGATATCATGACGACCAGAGATGCTGCAGCGTATCTTCGTTTGACATTACCAACGTTATATCGTCACGTTGCGCAAGGAAAGATCCCTTGTTCCCGCATTGGGGGACGCTGGAGGTTTGACCGTAAAAGTTTGGATCGTTCACTTGGGCGGAAAGACATTGAGGATGATGTGAGTGGACGAAATAAAATTTCAGGCATTGTGACAAGCATTAAGCGAAGCTCACTTTTGGCCCAAGTAAATTTGGACGCAGGTCCATATAAAATTACAGCGATCATTACTCGTGATGGGATTGACGCACTTAAACTGCGCGTGGGTGATAGTGCGATTGCACTCATTAAGGCCACTGAGGTTATGGTTCTCAAGGAAGAGAGTTAATGCATATCAGTATTATCGGTTCGGGATATGTTGGCTTGGTTACTGCGGCGTGTTTCGCCGAGTTTGGGCTTCAAGTTACCTGTATGGATCATGATCCGAAAAGGATTGCAGTGCTGGAAGCTGGGGGAGTCCCGTTTTACGAACCAGGGTTACACGATCTTGTAGAAAGAGGCCGTTATGGAGGAAGACTGGTCTTCACAACCGATTTAGTGCAGGCGGTTAACCAGGCTCTCGTCGTTTTTATCACGATTGGCACTCCTTCTCTTGATGATGGGTCTGTTGATGTATCCTCGATTGAGGCTGTAGCAGAGGGAATTGGCCGTGCAATGACCAACTATACAGTTATCGCAATCAAGTCAACCGTTCCAGTGGGGA
>DCWI01000114.1 GCA_002328825.1 Nitrospiraceae bacterium UBA2166
CTATTGTGGCCGCACCGGTCGCCGTTGCCGTCGGAGCCTGTCTAGGTGCTATAAACGGTGCGATCGTGGTCCGATTTCGAATTCACTCATTCGTGGTGACGTTGGGGACAATGCTCATATGGCGCGGTGTCAACATAGCTCTCACTGGAGGCTTCCCAATGACTGTAGAGATCCCGCCTGTGTTCAAGGATATCATGTCTGGGCGGTTGCTCGGCGGCTTTAGAATGTCGATGCTCTGGTTCATCATCATTGGCGTCGTGGCTACATTCCTGCTGGTAAGGACAAGGTTTGGAAATTGGATCCAGGCAACAGGGCAGAACAAGGAGGCTGCACGTAACCTGGGAGTGCCTGTCGATCGCGTGACGCTCACTCTGTTCATGATCGCGTCGAGTCTTGCTGCCGTTGCCGGGGTCATCCAGGTGGCACGGTTTTCGTCGGTCGATGCCCTGCGTGGCGAGGGAATTGAGCTTCAGGCTGTAGCCGTCACCGTCATCGGTGGTACGCTCCTCTCTGGCGGCTTCGGGAGCGTCATCGGAACGATGCTGGGTGCTATCACTTTCGGCATGATCCAAGTGGGCCTCGTCCTTGCGGGAGCTCCGGGACACTTTTTTCGGACACTCACTGGCCTAATTGTTGTCGGTGCAGTAATACTAAACACCGATGTCGCCCGCCGACTGGCTAGATCAAAGCCGCTAGGTGGCTTTGAGCGCAGCAGTAAAGATGCTGATGCCGCTATTATAACCGACCGAGACTCAGACGAGGGAAACGACAAAAACAAATCGCCTGGTGATCGAACTGAAAATGCCGACGCCGAGCCAATAACATGAAAGTGGAGCCTCAACCAACTCCCGATCGGAAGGCCATTTTGCCGACAGGCAGCGGTACCACTGATCTGCATTTGCGCCAACGGACGATTACACCGATCTCGACAGACGCCGTACCTGTGATCGAGGCAATCAATGTGTCGAAGGCTTTCGGTGCCACAACAGCTTTGGTCGATGTCTCACTCAAAGCCTACAAGGGCCGCATCTTGGCGTTGCTGGGAGACAACGGTGCGGGCAAGTCAACACTCATTAAGGTCCTGAGTGGCGTTTTCCCTCCGGACAGGGGAGAGCTACGCTTCCAGGGCGAGCTTGTGAACTTCACCAACCCGGCACAAGCACGTCAGTGCGGTATCGCGACAGTCTTCCAGGATTTGGCTGTCTGCGAGCTTCTGTCGGTGACACGAAACGTTGTCCTTGGACGCGAGCCGCAGAAAGGTATTGGTCCCATTAAATGGCTCGACATCAAGAGTGCCGACGAGATGGCACGGTCAGCCCTACATCGACTCGGCGTTCGCTGGGAGCGTGGCCTTGAAGAACGGGGCATAAATATCTCAGGTGGTGAGCGTCAGTCGCTGGCTATCGCCCGAGCGATGTTCTTCGGCTCTTCCCTGCTCGTGCTTGATGAACCGACCTCTGCGCTCGCGGTCCGTCAAGCGGGGCGGATCCTGGATCACATTGCCCAAGCCCGTGACCAAGGGCAGGCGGTCATCCTCATCACCCATAACTTCCGCCACGCACTTTCTGTTGCGGATGACCTGACGGTGCTCGCCCAGGGACGTGTGGCGGCCAATTTCCGCCGCGACGAGATCGATCTTGATGAATTGACAGATCTCGTGGCCCGGGTTGGATGACTGGCCGAGAAGATATGGGTGGAGACGATTGAATGATTAGATCAGATATCATCGCTAGGCTTACTGTGGAAAATAGGTAACATCCGGGTCTTTGGGCTGCAAAGCTCAGAACTGCAACTGATAGACAACATCATGTGCTGATCGCTGGTCAAATGAAATACGTGTACGTTTTTTGAAACCACACCACGAATGGGTACGCAAGCGATTACAAGGTACATTGGGCAAGACAGGAGAAGGAAACTATGAACGTACTTTTTGTTGGTGCTCATCCAGATGATATAGAAACTTTTGCGGGTGGCACAGCTGCACGGTATAAGGCCCACGGCGACAGTCTTTTCTTCTGTGTCGCTACAAACGGCAATGTGGGGTCATCTACACTTCCTCTCGATGAAATAGCATCGATACGCCATGAAGAAGCGAAAGCCGGAGCAAAGGTATTAGACGCAGAACTGATATGGCTGGATTTTGATGATGAATTTCTTCTGGATAGTCGTGAGACACGCCTTGCGTTCATAAATGCGTTTCGTATTTCTCGCCCCGATGTAGTTTTCTGCCACTGGAGAAATGACTACAATCCCGATCATTCGATATCTGGTTATCTCGTAGATGAATGTGTCAGTATGGCAGTTATTCCAAACATAAGGACTGATGAACCTCCCACTAATAAAATTCCGCATGTGTATTATATGGACACACCAGCAGGAGTTAATTTTGAGCCGGAGCTTTATGTCGACATTACCGAGACATTTCCTCAAAAGGTTGAATTGGTCAGCAAACACGAAAGTCAGAACCAGTGGATGAAAGATATGTTCGGCTATGAGCTCAAGGCCTTTCTTGAAATACCGGCGAACTTCAGGGGGCTACAGGCTGGTGTGAAAATGGCCGAGGCATTTAAACCCTCGATTCGTTGGGGAAGAACGTTCACAAGACATTTACTTCCCGACTGCTTAGAAGCGGTAAAAAATTAAACAGAATGTGGCTGGAGAACTACGAAAATTTAATCCTTATTGATAGGACAATATAATAGTCCAAGAACAATTATTTTTGATATCAATAACCCATTTGGGTGGGTCTAGAGCATTTGTGTTCCGGTCCTAGGGTGAATTTCACTTTTAGGGTTTTGTAGGAGTGTCCTTTTTACAGCTCCTAAGATGACGAGAGCTCTAATCTGCTTGTAGACTCATACATGGGTATGGAGAAGGCCAGCTTTCTTATCAATACAGGATCCTTTCCCATGCGTCTAGCAATGGACGGTAGCTTATAATGTTAATATTTTCTTCTTCTACAATTTCTCTTGCTTCTTTTGACGTAAAAAAATCGAAGTCAGCCTGCCTTACTTCCCAATCTGGCATGATCGATTTTAACTCTTCATCTCCAATTCCCGGGTGGATTGCCCACTCACTCAAACCAGGGGGCAACTCTCTTAATAACTTTGGATACAAAACAGGTTTATCTCGAGTTTCTAGTCTGTAACTGTCCAAGGTGCTATGGTCATCAGTTGGATATCCTTGTTTTCTTAAGCTGTCAATGAACTCCCTGGAGCCTACCCTTAATGCTATTCCATATTCTTTTGAGAGACTACTCGTCATTTCAAAAATATCTTTGCGGCGGATATGAATATGACAATGACTGTCTAGATGAGTCGGTTTTAACCCTGTTGCAATTACAGTTTCTACTTGCGTTCTGAACTCGCTTTCTAGCTCGGACAAACTTAAATGATTTAATAATTCAGGTATTCGTTTCTCACTATAGAAAAACCCTGTTTCATCAATCAGTGATGGGACTTCCTTATTTGATAACAATGGTTTCCAACGATAGTATGGTTGCTCGCTAATTACGGTAAGATGTACTCCAAAGGGTATGTCTTGGTTTTGTTCAAGCAGATGGAGGCCGTGTAAACTCCATGGGCAGGGCACCATCAGAGTGCAAGAGGTTGCCAACCCGTTTCTTATGGAACATATCGTTGCTTTGTTGACAGAGTGACACATTCCAAAGTCGTCTGCATTAATGATTAGCAATCGTGAATCTTTGGAAAAACCAAGCATTTCATTAGTGTTAAGCATTTTCTTTTATTCTTAATTGAATAGTTGTTTAACTGCATCAAATGCTCACAACAGCATAAATGCACTGAAACAAAAAAATGTTACTGGTAATAATGTGATGAGGGTATTAAGTACATGGACTGAGTATTCATCGTCTCGAATAATTTACCTTTAGCATTTCAACCTCTAACAATTCAACATAGTGGCTTCAAGGCATAAAAGGTGGGATGGTGGAGGTG
>DCWI01000002.1 GCA_002328825.1 Nitrospiraceae bacterium UBA2166
GCCAGTGGGAAAAGGCACTACAATGGAGACTTCAACAGAGAAGTTTGTGAGAATAAACCGCATCATGCACCCATTTGCTGAGCACCTATGCTTCCAAGCCCCTGCGCCTTAAAATCACTTTTACGCAAGGAGACCATGCAATGTCTACTCGCCATGAGCCCACACTAACCTTAATACACCAGCCACTGACTTCCCTCGAACCCAAAACCCCTCACTGGAAGTGGAGTAGAATCCCTCTCCTTGCCATAGCAATGCTTATGCTTATACCTCTTCTGCGTGTACATGCATCGGTAACAACGAATTTTGAGCAGTTATCTCCTTATACGGGACCATCACTCAAATTAGACACGCTCACCTTTTTATGCTCATCCAACCACGTGGCAAGTGGTGGCTACTGGGGATCAAACCCAAAGGTGGAGCAAGGAGGATGGATTAAAGCCGAACCAGCAACCTCTCAATGGAGAATCACCTTGAACCCTGATGCGCCTTCTGCCGAAGTGATCAGGTTGTCAGGCCTATCCAAGCCACCTGACGACCCTGAGATTTATACGTTGGAAGTGACTCCTTCTGGAGGATTTCTTCTCGTATGGAAGGAAAGATTACGAGGATTTGCACCGCAGGTGATCACTATTGACCCCGCGAATTCGTCATTCGTCTATTCAACACAACATACGAACCCATTTCGCAATCGAGGGAGCGTCTTCTGGGGAACCTGTATCCCTTATTTGTAACAAACACAGGTTATTTCTGAACACACAGTGTGCCCTAGCCCTCCATTGCAACCCCCTATACAAGGATGGCAATAATAAAGACCGTACCAAATTACCCGTCGTCCTTAGCACACCGAAACCCGATAATGCTGTCGGCCCTCCCTTGACGAACCGCAAAGCGCTTCGTCGTCCGCACATTGACCGCAGATTCGGCCCAAGACCCTCCTCGAACCACTCGGTGTTTCCCCACTTCAGGACCCTTCGGGTTCTGGAATGGTGCTGACCGGTACACCTCGGCATCATACCAGTCAGCAACCCATTCCGCACCATTTCCGGCCATGTCATAAATTCCATACGGGCTACGTCCGCTCTCAAACTGACCAGGAAGAGCAGTGTACCGATATCCATCCTGCTCCCCTTTGACGTTTGCGTTTTGTACCCCAAACTCGTTCCCCCACGGCCAAGTTCGAGGTGTTTCCCCTCGCGCAGCCTTTTCCCACTCCGCTTCAGTAGGCAATCGTTTTCCCGCCCAAAGACAATAGGCCATGGCACTATCCCACGCCATCCCAACAGCAATTTGCTCAGGATTCAAAAGCTTGGCAGGATCATCATCGAAAACAGGAACGAACGGCTTTGAGTGGCCTGTTGCCTTCAAAAACCGGGTATACTCCTCATTGGATACCTCGTATTGATCGAGATAGAAACTCGACACAAATACCGGATGTTGTGGGGCCTCATCGGGATCACCCGTATCACTACCCATCTGGAAAAACCCTTCAGGGATCAATACCATTATACGTTCATCATCTCCAATCATTGTCTGAAACCTATTAACATCGACCATCGACTCTGACCCTGGGCGAGTGACAGGGGCCTGTGTCTGGGCAACCAGAGACTTTTGCCTGTCCAATTTCATGGCTTCCCATACAAGAGTGACGACCATTAAAATTGCGCATATTGCGATAAACGCAATTGACCCAATGATGAGAAACGTCTGTTTCTTGTTATCCATGCGGTCCTGTGGGATAATTCACGGTTACAAGCGCGATGATAAATTTATTATGCAAACTCATTATCATAGCAAAATGCTGATGAAGAATCACACGCTAGTTTTGCATGGAGGAAATAACGCAATGGCTTCGAACGTTCATTCGGATGATGACAGTTTCCCCTCTGCCCACTCCTTCCATCATGAAGGAATCCCAAAGAAGCATATAACCCAAACGTGGCGCTGGCTTATCCTGTGCACAGGGGTGATATTGCTTGGAACTGTTCCCTCCGTTCAGGCCACAACAGAGATTTGCGGTGACATTTCCACTAACATGACATGGAGCGCAGATAAGAGTCCATACATCGTTACTTGCAAAACTACTGTCAAAGAAGGGGCAACGTTGGTAATCGAGCCGGGAGTGCAGATTCGTTTTCTTAAGGCAACACACAGAACAAAAATTGGCTTGCGCATCGAGGGAGAGTTAAACGCGACGGGTACAGAAGATCAGCCGATTCTGTTTACCTCCGATGAACCAAAACCTCATCCTCAAGATTGGGGTGGCATTACTTTTGCCCCATCAAACACCGGAAGCATCTTCGACAAAGATGGCACGTATACTGGAGGATCAACCCTGCAGTACTGCGTGATCGAATATGGCGGTGCCGTCCCATGGCAAGGAGCGGTGGAAGTACTCGGCACCTCCCTCTACCTTAATAGTGTCGTCATTCACATGAATGCTGCAAGCGGGATTCGGGCCAAGAATGGAAAGGTTCTACTCCAACACAGCACATTGACCAAAAACTCTAATTCACTCGCTGGATCCGGAGGTGGGATTATCGCACGCTCATCGGAAATCACCGTTGAAAACAGCCTCCTCCACAACACCGTAAGCTCTGGAAGCGGCGGTGCAATCTATGTTACCCAATCAGACTTAACTCTGCGTAGGACAAACTTCATTAACAACGAAACAGCAGGAAACGGCGGATCCGTGTTCGTCAGCGGGTCAACACTAACCATCACCGACGGTATCTTTCACAAAAATGAATCGCCCGTCAGAGGCGGAGCCATCTATATCGGCAACAGGAGCACCGCGTCAATCGATCGATCTACGTTCATCAACAACAGAACATTACCTACTGCCGCTCTTGGTGAAGGAGAAGGCAAGAGCACGAAACACACCCTAGGGGCTGCGGTATTCTCAGATAAGTCGACACTCGCAATTGCCGGCAGCATTTTCACGGACAATAAAGCGGTGACGGAATGCGGAGCTCTAGCGGTGAGAAGCTCGGTCCTCACCCTAAACACAAGCGTCTTCTTCGATAATACTTCTGTGTACAATGGCGCAGCTCTGTGCATCGAAGATGGGAAAAAGGGATCCTCCATCACTCAAAACACCTTTACCCGCAACGTCTCTGACAAATACCTGACGGCAAATACAATTTACTTAGAGTCTGGAGAATTCCCTACCTTCACTAACAATAACATGTACGGCAATACCGGATTTGACATCGTGAATGATACTCCCAATGCCATTCACACCCCTAACAATTGGTGGGGAACCACTGATGAGTTTGCCATCGAAGAAAAGGTACTGGGAGACGCAGGAGAACTCACGAAGGGGGAAATCACCTTCACTCCATTTCTTCAACACAAGGTCGTCATCCCCAACCCCTCCGACAGCACGCAGTAGGGACAGTCAATGCGTGAGGCGTAGAGGGCTTCAAACTGTTTTTGTGCAGAACCATTGAAGAGTTGAGTGCACGCCAAGCGTTCACCCCATTCCACATGAACGCTGATGATATAGCAGGAGAAGAATATATGAAAATATCACCAGGATACATCACTCTCGTGATCGGAGTTTTTACTTTCCTCTCAGGTTCTTTTCTCGGCTTCCCTTGGGGAACGCAACAGGCCGAGGCAACACTCACCGTGTGTGGATCCATGGACATGAACACAACATGGAGCGTCAAAGACAGCCCCATTATCATAACCTGCACCACAACTGTAAACGCAGGAGTGACCCTCACGGTTGACCCCGGAGTTCAAGTCCGTTTCCCCCGTGGCTCAGCCCAAGGACGAGTATCCTTAATCATTGAAGGCACATTGATTGCACGCGGGACGGAGGAACAAAACATTCTCTTCACGTCAGATGAAAAGAATGCGCTCCCAGGCGACTGGGCGAGCATGACTTTTATCAATACCGGAGCCGCAACAGGAATCTCAAATAAAAATGGCAAAGATAGCCGAGAATCAGTCCTCGAGTTTTGCGTTGTTGAATTTGGTGGAAGTGCCGGCAGGGTAGGGGCGATAGAAGTTCATGGCACCACTCTCTCCCTAAACCGCGTGGTCGTTCAAAAAAATGCGTCGAGCGGGGTAGAGGTTCGTGATGGCACCATTACTGTCAAAGACAGCACACTCATGAGCAATTCAAACTCTCAAGGGCTTGGCGGCGGCATTATTGCCCACACCTCCACCATCGTACTTGATGGGACCACGGTCAAGAAAAATGCAGTGGCTGGAACCGGAGGTGGAATTTATGCACTCGCTTCGCAACTGTCACTTACGAACAGCGCCGTACTCGAAAACAAAGCCGATGGAAAAGGCGGCGGAATCTTTGCGACTGACTCCACATTAACTATCAAAGGAGGCAGCTTTGCTGGGAACATAAGCTCCTACAGAGGTGGTGCCTTGTATACGTCGAGAGTAAAAGTCACCATTGATGACACAGAATTTATCGGCAACCGCGCTGAATTAACTTCTGTCACCATAGGACACGAGCATGGCGATAGCCGAGGAGTCGCATTCGGTGGAGCTGCGTATTTTGACAAATCTGATGTCAACATAAAACGCTCGGCGTTCATTCGAAATTTCGCTGGAGATCAGTGCGGAGCGCTGGCAGTTGAAAATAGCAACTTCCATGTCCACGAAAATGTGTTTATCGAAAACACCGCTGAAGTCAATGGGACCGCGCTTTGTCTCTCCGGATCAAACACTGGATCCTCAATCACACACAATGCCTTCACTGATAACTATCCCCCAACGGGAAAAGCCGCGAACACCATCTATTTTGCCACAGGCCCTCTCCCTCAATTTTCAAAAAATAGCCTTTTTGAACCAGGGAAAATCATTATTCACAATCAAACAGATACCATGCTTGACGCAAAAAGCAATTGGTGGGGCACACCTAACGATGCCATTCAAGATCGCATACTTGGTCTTGCGACATTCCTTCCCGCACTTGACCAACCCGAGCCCCTGCCGAAAATCACGATGAAGTCTCCGACCAACCGCTGGCAGAGACCCGAAGCACATTCCACGATAAACCCTATCCACCCACCACAACATGGGTTGGCCCCATCACGATAAGGTGAAGTGTGGATGTTACGGAATCAGACACCCGCAGGACAGGGAAGGATCATTTGCAACAGCGATACCATTTGATGGCATAGGGTCGATCACTTGGCCAAGGATGACTGACCGTGCTGCAACGATAATACCCGCGGTTAACCGACGCAAAGACTTTTGATGAAGTTTCAAAAACCCAGTTGTGGAGCCATTCCGACTCATGCTTCGGGGGTGGCAGCATTTCCACTTCGTTGTTGGGCGCAACATCACACGCTTCAAGCCACTCATCATTTGTACACAGGCGCTTCCCAAGCACTTCGCACGCCTCACTTGACACGTACCAATTGACTTGACTGCGCACAGGAATGCGATCAATACAAAACTCTCCCATGTCAACCATATCTTCAGGACAAGATTCGCTGGATTCAAAAATCGAACTTCCCGAAACGATACGCTGCCTGGGAACGATCTCCTCCTCACCATTGACGCGCACACCTAACCAGCGTTGATGATCCGAGAACAAAGCCCCCACTTCGTCTTGAACAGTCGAAAACGGGACAACACTACCCAGTAAGGCACGGAACGTCCCATCAGTGGCGACCACAATATTCTGCGCCTCCGTCCAAAGAAGCTTCCCACTTGAAGGCTGGTCATACAGCGAAAAGACGAGAGACAGAGGGAGAGACCCACCGCCGGTTATATGATCCACCGGGATCACCCCGTTGTAATGAATAACCGGCGGGAACTCTTCACCAGCAACTGTCCGCGGAACAATCAGCGTAAAGAAAAGGCTCACGATTGCGAGCAGGGCGAACAATGACCCAAGAATACCTGTCGTGCCAAATGACAAATATTTGGCCATCGTGAACTACACTGATCGAACTATTTGGATGAACAACACCTGAATGGCCGCCCGATAAGAGGCCAATCACTTGGACGCATGTTACTTGACGTCCTACACCGATAATATCCGCGGTCGACGGCATCAAAAACATTGCTATGCGTCTGGAACACCCAGATATCAAGCCATTCAGACTTCTCATTTGGCATCTGCTCAATTTCATTATGAGGGAAGGAATCGCACGCATCCAACCACTCCTTATTTGAGCAAAGTCGTTTGCCTCGCTGTTCACATATATCTGCGGCATCATACCAGTGCTTCATAGACTGGTCTGGCGCACGGTCAATGCAAAAGGACCCTTGGTCCACCATACCGGAAGAACAACTTTCTGAACCTCCAGCTCCTTCGGCAGCCATTGCGCTTGACCAAGGGATCATCGAAAGCAATACCAAGCTGCCAACAACAACGCTACACTGGAACAATGTCCGCTTCACCATCAAACTCATACTCTTTTTCATACAGCGCCGTCCCATCTTTGCTCGGTCTGAATTCATGAACTCGTACCGCCTCACTCGACCATGACTCACTCGTGCCCATGCGACATATCGTCCGCCATATCGTGGTCATGTTCTCCACCACCAAGCTTCCCGCCTTCGAGCAAAAAGTCCTCAGGCTCGCCCGTATCAAGAAGTACATTGTTCAAATTGGCATGCTCCCCAAATCCACAGTATTTTGTCGGCATCACAACATAGGGCTCCAGATCAGGATCTCCACTTTCAACAAGCATCTTATCGAACATCTCTTCGGCATCCACACGCATTTTTGCCGACACTCTCGCGTGATTGACCCCATCCTTCACATGGCCAACCCCTCCCCGCAGCCCACTCACCATATGAATGTGGTGCGTATGAATCATGCCCTCATGCGCATTATGTATTGAAGCCCGAAGAAAACAAATGGCTTCTTCAGTAAGTTTTCGAAGCGGTCGGCTTGCAGTAGGCGATTCGATAATTTTTTCAAGGATACCCAACGCCTTTTTCCCAGTGCTGACTAAGTCCTTGCCTCCCTGACGAGCTTTATCGCCTTCCTTCCTCGAATTAGAGATTCCAGCAGCCTGCTGCGACCGATTCATATGGACGATCATCACCTGATGCCCCTTAGCCATCTCTCCAGTAATTTTTTGAATTTCCTCTATTTTCGCATTGAGAGCCGGATCTTTCGCCCCCATCGCTACGGTAAAACTGAACGCCAAAAAAAGAAGAACAATACCACCCTGACAAACACGGACGTTCACGTTTTTCATTTCCCATTCCCCTTTCAAAAACTAATCCCGAACACAGAGGAGGGGGCCGAAGCCCCCTCCTCTTTACTTCTCACTCTTAGTGCTTTTGCACGAGCAGTACTTGAGTTACTTGCTCAGCGCAACAGGTTTCGCCTCAACTGGCGCGTCTGCGAACATCGTATCCTTGTCCACAGGATTCAACGCCGTGATCGTTTTATCCCCAACCGGCAAAACACGCAGGAGACCCCACTGCCCAGATTCCATGTATGGCATCCGAGCGTTCATGTACGCATAATCTCCCGGCATTGCAAATGATCCGCCGGCCTCAAGATAGAGGTTGTTGCGGTCTGCGCTTCCAAAGTGCTGAGAACTGAGCCGATCAGCGCCTGCACGGAATGGCTCCAATGGCCATTCATGCCCTTCGATCGAGAAAACCCCGTTCTGTTCATTAGATGCGCCAAACACGTGAAGAACGACCTGATCTCCCGCATGTGCTTCGATAATCGGGGTCTGCGGGTCTTTCCCAGCCTCTACGCAGTAGAACATATTCGAGGCATCACACCCAAGATCCTGCCGA
>DCWI01000101.1:0-155 GCA_002328825.1 Nitrospiraceae bacterium UBA2166
CAACCTTCGTGATGCCAAGCGCGGGAAAGAGAAACGATGACAATGGAAAATATGTCAACGCTCAGATGCCCACATTGCGGATTTACGAAGGAAGAATCAATGCCTACTGATGCATGTCGGATCTTCTATGAATGTACGAGTTGTAAGACGATGCT
>DCWI01000101.1:495-632 GCA_002328825.1 Nitrospiraceae bacterium UBA2166
CGGGAGACTGCTGCGTATTCTGTTCGTATGGTGACGTGAAATGCCCGCCGAAACAAAATGAGGCATGTTGCGAGTAACCACACCATTCAAGCCGCTTGATTGAGTCCAGTGCAGAATTTATTTTTGGCCAGAAAGGA
>DCWI01000101.1:945-1069 GCA_002328825.1 Nitrospiraceae bacterium UBA2166
GAATTTATTTTTGGCCAGAAAGGAGAGCCCCTCATGGCACGGAAACACAGTACCACGTACTGATTGAATCGCTGCTTTGAGGAAAGTTGCGCAACAAATGAATATCGATGCAATAAAAAGTTTT
>DCWI01000101.1:1382-1822 GCA_002328825.1 Nitrospiraceae bacterium UBA2166
CGATGCAATAAAAAGTTTTGATGCTCATATTTATTACGATGAACAGACATTTGAACAAACCAAAACGCTCATTGAAACCGCGAGAGAGAACTTTTCGCTACGAGTAGGTCATATGCATCGGAAGCCGGTCGGGCCACATCCGTGTTGGAGTTGCGTACTCGAATTTACACCCGACGTGTTTGATGAGATTGTTCCATGGCTAATGCTTCACCGGAATGGCCTTACGGTATTAGTTCATCCCAACACCGGCAATGATTTACAGGACCACACCGATTACGCGCTTTGGATGGGAGCGATCAAACCCTTGAATCTTTCGATCCTTGAGCATTCGTAATATTTCGTTGCGTTGTATGTCAGACTGACCTCTCGCATTTTTAGTTCACCCCCAGAGTTGGTTGCTCCACCACATACTTTCTTCTCATCAAACCCCGTCCCCCTTC
>DCWI01000101.1:2152-4234 GCA_002328825.1 Nitrospiraceae bacterium UBA2166
CCCTTCGTACACTGGAAACCGTCTGCCGGAGATGAGGTTTTGCCCGCTATGGAGGGACTGGCAGTGCGCTAATTAACGCAAGAGCAATAAATGTTTTCACCGACATATCTGCTTCCCCTTTCCGAAGATACACTTTTAAGCTTGCAGTAATGCCATGATCCTACTTATTTAGAGAGCGTGTGAAAACACCGCGTGGGTCGAAACAGCTGTATCAACAAGCTGTATCAATTTCTTCTTCTCAACTGGTTTAACCACATAGTCCATGACCCATTTCTGGAGAAAAGGTATGGCGATATTTATGTCTGGGTAGCCAGTTAAAACAATGATTGGGATGGAGGGAAACTGCTCCAGAAAGAATGTGATAGCCTCAGTTCCGTTGACCTTTGGCATCCACACGTCACAGATGATCACATCAACGAGCAATGGATTGTCTCCAGATTGGATCGTTTCAATGGCCTCTTCCCCATTCGTTGCCTCGATGACGGCGTACTCATGTTTCTCAAGGATGAAGCGAACAATTTTTCTCACACCAACATCATCATCGACGACCAAAACCCGACCCTTGGCTCCTGTCATATGCATTCCTAGTGCCATAATAGCAAACCTCCTTTCCTCTATTTTCTTCCCTCATGCGCAAAACGTCCTTCCTCAATATCAATCAACGCAAATAATGATTGGATATAAAGATTGTTCGGCGAGATTTCTCTTGCATCGCGTTCAATGTGGGCTTTTAATTCTAAGGTTGCCGCGGCACTCCATCGACAATCATAAGCCCACGCAAGAATCTCGTCCTCTGTCCGAGGAGCCCCTGTGTTCTCAACCCACTCTAGCATCTCGTTGTCCGTCAAACCCTTCTTGAGCTGAGTGCGAAATGCGGAGGGAGCAATCCCTGTAAACTCGAAGAACATTTTGGAGAGCCGACAATTCCACTGATACGAGCCTGAGAGTCCCGCAAGGTCAGCTCGACATTTGTCAATTGTTCTCGCTAGAACAACATACCTTCCTAAGAGATCATTAGGACTTCGTGGAAAAACTTTTCTGAGATCACGAACATCTATTATGGACAAACTCTTCATCCTCACTATTTAAACAACGCCCCTTGAACTTGAGGCCTCTGGTGAGAACGGGGAAATGGGCTCTACAGGACGCATCTGTTGCCACGCCCCTCCCATTTTCGTCAAAAACTTGGTCTCCACTTCCCGATGCGGCAAAGAATATATTGGAAATCGTGTCCATTCGGGTAGGAACACTTTGTCTGCGGACCTCGCCAAGGCGAGCCCCTGGTTTAGAGCGAACATTGCACAACGTTTTATACTTCATATCCAGTAAGACTCATGTTTCAGAAAAAGGATTCAATGATATTTTTCCTCTGTACTCTCTTGTGAATCTTTTTTGCACATCACGTGTCCTATCAACAAATGCATTGGACATCACATACTACGGAGGGCACCATGAGCACATCGCACCCTATACAGGCAATAAAACAAGCACTCATTACAAAACAACCGATCTTATGGATTTTTTTGGTCAGTACAATCATGTTTACATCTGGAGTGGGTTACACAGCATCGCCAGTCACCCACAACGCTATGCCTTCCTTTCATTTGGCAATTGTAGCCATGCACCATGCAGCTATTTATGGCCAGGAGGGTGACGTTGCCGAGGTTTCTCGATTTGCGACGGAGGCGTTTTTCAGTGCCCACGAAGCACTACTACGGATAGCTGATGAACCTACGTATAAGGGGGAAGCCAAAACTTTGCTGAAGGAATCAATCAAGTCTCTTCAGAAAGTCATTGCCATCGCAAACACTGGAGGTACTGCAGATCTGATACAGGCACATGTGATATTGGCGCTTGACTACGCCGAGACAGCTAAAACATGGTACGAATTACAGTCTTAATAATGGGCAGGAACAATTGAAGAAGCTGCTCTGGCATCTATCCCTGTGTGTGGTGTAACGAAGTGAAGAAAAGGAGTGGACATGTCATGAATCCTATTTTGCTAACACTTAGCGTTCTATGTGGGCTAGTGCTTTCCTCCTGTGCAGGACAGCAACCCAACAGGGCCGCATCAGCTTCCCT
>DCWI01000029.1 GCA_002328825.1 Nitrospiraceae bacterium UBA2166
ATTCCCCCTACGATACTGCAACATTGCACTTCCTCCCCCACGCTTCCAGGTACCCGAGAACCCATCAGTGCTCCACATTCCCCCTTCCTCCATTTCATTGCCATTGGCATAATGATAAAATTATAGTATTTAGTGTATAATTACGGCGTAAATAAGACTATTTTCCACCTTAACGTGATAACTTAAGCAGCATGATAGGCATACACCAATGTACATAAAATGGTATGGGCATATCGTATGGCTTCTCGTAGCCATTACACCATGCCACGCCGCCGAAGTTACCATCGCGGTAGCATCAAACTTTCGTGTGCCCATGGAAGTGATAGCTGATGCATTCACGGCTCAAACCAAGCATCATGTAACAATCAGCACTGCATCAACCGGAAAACTGTACGCGCAAATCACACACGGAGCCCCTTTTGAAGTATTGCTCGCAGCCGACACGCGACACCCCCAACTTCTCATCGACAAAGGCGTTGCGGTCGAAGGATCTGTATTCACGTATGCCGTTGGCCGCCTCACGCTATGGAGTCCAAATCCTACTCTCATGATTGATGGCCTAAATGCGCTACGGCAAGATGGAATTCGTCACGTCGCAATGGCCAATCCAAAAACCGCCCCCTATGGACAGGCGGCCTACGAAGTTCTCAACAGCAAAGGTCTCTGGCCATTACTCCAACATCGGATTGTGCAGGGGGAAAATATCGGACAGGCATTCCAGTTCGTCGCCTCAGGCAACGCGGAAATTGGCTTTGTTGCTCTTTCACAAGTACTCAACCCTCGTAACCTTCACCCTGACAATCGCTGGGACGTACCACAACATCTCCATGCTCCACTCGAACAGAACGCGGTTCTTTTGAGAAAAGGCCAATCGCATGAACCAGCTAAAACCTTTCTCCGCTTTCTGCGTGAGCCGTTTGCACGCCAAGTCATTCACAGGTTCGGATATGGATTGAGAGGGTAATGCAAGATCAATTTCATACTCGACCCCCCAGAACCACCCTATGCCCTGCTGTCCATCCCATGGTGTTGAAAAAATCCGTCCAGCACCTCCATCTCTGTCAGACTTTTTCACCACGCCTATAATGCTGAGTTACGACGATCTCCAAGCCCTCTGGCTCACTCTTCAACTTGCCACTGTCACCGTATGTGTGCTGCTAATTGTTGGAACGCCAATTGCGTGGTGGCTCGCACACTCACGCTCAAAACTACAAACCATCGTCGAGGCGGTAGTGGCCTTACCTCTTGTCCTTCCACCAACCGTCTTGGGTTTCTATCTTCTCATCGCGATGAGCCCGCAAGGTATCATCGGCTCACCATGGTTGCAGTTTACTGACGCAACCCTTTCATTTTCGTTTACCGCACTGGTTATCGCTTCCACATTGTACTCACTCCCCTTTGTGGTACAACCACTGCAAACATCCTTCGAAGCAGTAGGCTCTATGCCATTGGAAACAGCATCAATGCTCCGCGCATCTCCTGTAGACGCATTTATCAGTGTGGCATCTCCGCTGGCATTGCGTGGGTACATCACAGCAACAGTCTTAGGATTCGCACACACCCTTGGTGAATTCGGAGTGGTTTTGATGGTGGGGGGAAGTATCCCAGGCAAGACAAAAGTGCTCTCGATTTCAATTTACGATCATGTGGAGACATTGGAATATGCCCAAGCACACACTCTCTCAGGGGGACTCCTCCTGTTCTCGTTCATCACGTTGCTCATCGTCTATACCATAAATCGTCGCCTTCCAATTCGTGTCGCATGAACATCTTGAAAGCAAAACTTGATGTTAAATTGCCTCATTTTCGACTTCAGGCTGACATCAACCTGCCAAGTCATGGAGTAACGGCCATCTTCGGGCCGTCGGGATCTGGAAAAACCACGCTGCTGCGCTGTTTGGCAGGACTCGAACGTTCCCCAACAGGATGCGTACAGCTTGAAGACGAAGTCTGGCAAGATGAGCAACAGAAAATTTTCACTCCCCCTCACCAGAGATCAATTGGATACGTATTCCAAGATCCTAGGTTGTTCCCTCATCTTAGTGTCGAGTCTAATCTACGATATGGATTAAACCGCACTCCAAAAACAAAACGATATATCAGCTGGAATCAAGTCATCGACCTTCTTGACCTTGGACCACTCTTACATCGTCGCACACATCACTTGTCAGGAGGTGAACAACGGCGAGTAGCAATTGGTCGTGCAGTCTTAGCAAGCCCTCGACTCTTACTCATGGACGAACCTCTCGTTGGGTTGGATATGCAGCGTAAACATGAAATTATCCCTCTCATCCAACAACTACGCGATACTCTCCACATTCCGATTGTATACGTTACCCATGCTATCAATGAGGTTCTACAACTAGCCTCAACCCTCCTTCTTATGGAAGAGGGAAAAACTGTGGCGGCCGGCACCCTCAGCGAAATTTTTTCGCGCCTTGACCTAGACCAATACCTAAACCAAGATACCATCGGCGCTGTGATCGAGACACAGATTGAAGCGCATGAACCGGAGTTTTCCCTCACACGCATTGGATTTAACGGAAAACATTTGTTTATTCCGCAACAACGCTTTCCAGTTGGCCATGCATTACGTGTTCACGTCCTTTCTCGAGATGTAAGCATTATCATCGGCCCACCTCCACGCCAAACTAGTATTCTCAACGTATTCGAAGCGACAGTGGTTGAAATTGGCTCAATGTCTCCAGACTGCCATTCCGTTGACATCAAGCTCGATGTCGGGTGCCCCCTCCTTGCACGCATTACGCGTAAGTCCATGGCCTCATTGAGACTCACGCCAGGACAAAAGGTGTATGCCAACATCAAAGCTGTAGCACTCAGCCACGACCTCTTAGGAATGCTATAAATACTGGTGTTTTCTGCAATCAAGCCTTGACGTATGTCTGTCAATGGTATAGTAAAGAGATTCATTATCAATATCAGAGAGACTCAGCCATGCCGGCTCGCCCTGTAAAAAAATCCATCCAAAATGAGATTGATATTCTTCGAAAGCATCTCGCGTCGAATGAACTAAGAGTGACCGCCCAGCGCGAGGTCATCCTCGAAACATTTCTGGAAATGCAACATGTGACAGCCGAACAGCTCTACCATGCACTAGCCAAATGTCAACCTCACATTGGACTTGCGACCATTTATCGGACCCTCAATCTTCTTTGCGAGTGTGGGCTGGCACAACAACGAAAATTTGGAACCCAAACGCACTATGACAACGTTTCCCACAAGGGACATCACGACCACATGATCTGTACCAAATGTGGCGCAATTATCGAGTTCGAGAATTGTGACATCGAAAAGCTACAAGAGGAGGTAGCACGCCAACACGGATTCCACATCATCACACACAAACTTGAGCTGTACGGTCAGTGTTCTACTTGCCACAGCTAACACAGATACTATTCAATCATGCGCTGGCACCAATACATGGCAGGCATCCTCGGGTGCATCCTTGGACTGCTTTTTCTTCCCCCACTCATTTCACTGATCGCAAATGGACTCCACGCGGGATTGCCTGCCCTCTCTGAAATTGGGATCAAGCACCTTTCCACATTAGTTCTGAAAACCATATTGTTGGCATTTTTTTCCACCACATGGGCAACGATCTTAGCCCTTCCATTTGCATGGTTGGTAATTCGAACCAACATCCCTTGGCGTGGCCTATGGCGATGGGTCGGAACGATTCCACTTGCAATTCCATCGTACATTGGTGCCTTAACGTATATTACCCTCCTAGGTCCTGCCGGAATAGTGAACGATGTGATCCGATCAATTACCGGCGACCTAACTCCTTGGGTTAACATCTACGGGTTTTGGGGAGGAGTGTTTGTGCTCGGAAGCTTTACCTATCCAATCATGTTCCTCTTCCTAACCAGCGCACTAGAGCACACTAATCCCGCACTGGAAGAAGCAGCAAGCAGCTTGGGACTTGGGCGACTAGGCGTCTTTCTCCACGTCACTCTTCCACTCCTCAGACCAACAATGCTTGCGAGCGGATTATTGATCTTCCTCTATGCGATCTCTGACTTTGGCGCCCTCTCCCTCCTTCGCGTCCAGGTCCTAACTACAGAAATCTATCATCAACTCAACACACGCTTTGATCAAGATGCCGCAGCGCTCTTGTCGTGCTTTCTTGTCGGTATCGCCATCATCGTGCTGATTGGGCAGCGCGTCCTATTAGGAAAAAGGCATTACACAACTGTAACCGGAAATGCACGAGAATCTCGTCCACTTGATCTTGGCCCGTGGCGATGGCCTGCCCTCGCCTGGATCCTGCTAGTTTTGACCATTTCATTCTTTCTCCCGTTAGCATTGTTACTCTACCAATCCGGTGTCAGCACATTACTCATCAATGTTTTACAAAAACAATGGCCCTTTATGGCCAACAGCCTGTGGATCGGATCGCTTACAGCAACACTTGCTATATCACTTGGAGCAGCAGTTGCTTATATCTCACAGCGATTAGAACCATGGGCGGGAAGACCTTTGTCTAATATCACACAAATTGGCTATGCAATCCCCGGGACAGTGCTGGGCTTGAGCCTGATTCTGCTGTACAACACCTATGTACCATGGCTTTATGGTTCTGTGGCCGTAATCATCCTAGCGTACCTCATCCGCTTTCTCACCGAAGCGGTTCAATCGAGCAAAGCCGCACTTACCAGCATACATCCCACCCTTGAGGAAGCCGCGAGAAGTCTGGGGACTCGTACATTTGGAGTAGTCTCCCGGATCGTCGTTCCAATCACCAAACCAGCGCTCCTGGCTGGATGGGCATTGGTCTTCATCTCTGCAATGAAAGAACTTGATGCTACTCTACTCTTACGTCCTGCAGGATTCGATACAATCCCGGTCCGAATCTACATCCACACGGTCGAAGCCGAGTATTCCACAGCTGCAGTTATGTCAATCGTGCTCATTGTGGCAACCGCTGTGCCTTGGCTTGTTATCTCAACAATGAGAGAAAGGCATCTCATCTAATGCCCCAGGTACAAAATCCGATAGTGCCGTTCTCAGTGTCTCGGTTCTTCAACAGAAGCACCCATGATTCACATTTTTTTTTCTTCCCAGAGGCTTTACCGAACAGCCTTTTTGGATACTCGCGTAATCATGTCTGCTGAACCACTTATTGCACTCGATCACATTTCCCTCATCTACCCTGGAAACATATCGCCTGCAATTACAGACATTTCGTTTTCAGTGTGTGAAGGTGACCTAGTGGCGATCCTCGGCCCAAGCGGATGTGGTAAAACAACCGTGCTTCGTGTCATTGCGGGATTTGAACGTCCAACTCAAGGACAGGTGTCCATCTCGGGAAAGTTAGTTGCCAGTCCCAACGCATGGGTCGAGGCAGAAAATCGTGGGGTCGGAATGGTATTCCAAGATTATGCACTATTCCCTCACCTCACGGTCATGCAAAACGTGGCGTTTGGACTACGTCATTCCACGCCACATTCACAACACGAAAAGGTGAGGGAAGTCCTCACTCTCGTTGGATTGGGAGGCTTTGAATCGCACTATCCGAATGCCCTCTCTGGCGGGCAACAACAGCGCGTCGCGCTGGCTCGAGCCCTTGCACCACGGCCAGCTGTATTACTACTGGATGAACCATTTAGCAATCTCGACCCCGATATGACAGAACGCATGCGCGAAGAATTACTCGAGATTCTTGAACGAACAGGTTCTACAAGCATCCTTGTCACTCATGATCATGAGGAGGCCCTTGATATGGCTGACAACGTTGCCGTTCTAAACACTGGACGATTAGAACAATTAGGCACGCCAGACGAAATCTATCACACTCCAACAACTGAATTCGTGGCAGACTTTGTTGGACAAGCTGATTTCGTTCCAGGGCAAATCAGTAAGGGAAAAGTGGTTACGGAAGTTGGTATATTTGAAAATGTGAGAAAAATTCAAGAGCAGACACGGGTGTTGGTCATGATCAGACCAGATGATGTCAGAATCCGTCCATGCGAAACAGCATCTGCTCAGGTCCTCAGAAGACATTTTCGAGGCTCCGAAAACTTGTATAGAGTTCTCCTGCCATCGGGACAACTACTGTACAGTAGTGAGTCATCGACTGCGGTCTATCCAGTGGGAACAACTGTTGAAGTCCATGTCGAAACCATCCACACCGTCGTGTTTCCTCAAGAGCAAAAATGTCCTCATCCCTAGAGTAAGGAGATTTTATACGGACGAGAAAAACTGCAGTTAGGAAAACCAGAGTCACGTTTAATACTATGCATCCTGCCGACATCGCTAAAGCCATACACGATGCCTCAGACAATGCCGAAAAGCAACGGCTCTTTGAGGCCATCGAAGATTCATCGACTCAAGCTCATGTCCTCAGTGAACTCTCCAGTGAACATGCACTTCAAATTTTGGAAGGCATGCCAATCATCAAACTCTCCACACTGATTGAAAAACTCCCCCGCGATGACGCAACTGATATTCTTGGATCCCTCCCACAGGAGACAGTACTACCCATTCTTCGTAGCATGGCTCGTGAAGATGCTGCGCAGCTCAAATGCCTTCTCACATACCCAAAGAGATCTGCCGGAGGAATAATGACCACACAGTATGTGGCGGTACCTCAGCAAGCTACGGTTAATACAACATTTGAGGCAATTCGAAAATCTGCTAGTGATGAAATGATCTCGGAGATCTATGTTACTGATGATTACGACAAACTCGTAGGAGTTGTGGCTCTTCGTACTTTACTTCGAGTATCACTCAAAGCACGGATCGAAGATATCATGGATCGAGACCCAATATTTGTGACACCGGAAACGAACCAAGAGACAGTCGCTACCAAGGTCTCTCGGTATAATTTATTATCCATCCCCGTCGTTCATCCCAACAAGAAGCTTGCTGGAATCATCACAATCGATGATGTTGTCGATGTCATCCAGGAAGAAACAACAGAAGACATGTTACGCATGTCTGGAATCTCTACTGCTGCCCAAGATGATCCACAGTTTTATGCCTCAGGACTACAAGAGGCAAAACGTCGACTCCCATGGATTTTCGTGAACATGCTTGGCAGCATCATCGCTGGCTACATTCTCTGGTTCTTTAGATATACCATTCAGGAAGTCGTTGCCATCATAAGCTTTATCCCAATCATTACTGCACTTGGAGGAAATGCCGGTCTCCAGTCATCAACACTAATTATTCGAAGTCTTGCAATCGGGAAAATTGACCAACGTGATCTGCGGAAACTCTGTATACGCGAAAGCTGGGTGGCGTTGCTCATGGGAAGCATCTGCGGAGGATTGATCTTCGTGGTAACACTCGTGTGGCATGCCAACGCAATGCTTGGCCTAGTTGTTGGTTTATCCATGACGCTGACATTTTTACTTGCAGTCATCACGGCGACAACTCTCCCTATTCTATTGAAATACAATGGGCTTGATCCTGCCATTGCGGCTGCGCCATTAATCACGACTGCAACAGATATCGCAAGTATCACGGTCTATCTTATGCTAGCAACACTGCTACTAACATCACTCACATAACAGGATGATGACAAAACCCTCTGACGTTGGGCTCAACCCATTGCTAGACTTACATACACTCACAGATACTCCATACAACAAAAGGTCTAGATCGTGGTTAAGTAATCTTGTTGAGCATTCCTTCCCATATGCAAACCATAAAAATACAAAAACAAAGCAGCTCAAGATAAGAGACTTCAAGGAATCATGAATAGACTTCTTATAAGAAGCACTCTTACTTTTATAATTGTCTTGTTTTGCTCTTCCTCCGGATTAGCAAAATCCCTTCAACTATGTGGTCACACACCTTACTCAATTCTAATTCATGTCGAAGGAGTGAAAAACAGTAAGGGGAATGTAACAATTGCGCTCTACGACGATAATCCTGATCTTTTCCTCAAGAAAGGGAAGAAGGTGGGTCATCGACGTGTGCCCGCACTGAAAGGCAAAACATCAGTCTGTATTGCAGCTCCTCACGAAGGCACCTACGCCATTGCCGCATACCATGACGAAGATGGGAATGGAAAAGTTACACGATCATGGATCGGACTTCCTACCGAAGGCTTTGGCTTCTCAAATAACCCAGACGTGAATCTGAGCCCTCCAAAACACTCAGAAACTGCCATTTTTATTGCGGAAGGAAAAACAATTCTACACGTTAATATTCAGTACTAACGGAAGCGAAGTCTTATTCGATGATGATTTTTGCAAACTGGATGTTTTTAAAATACAGTTTCATTACACGCATAGTGTCTTGAGCAGTCACCTGTTTTAGCTTTTCGGGAGATGAAGAAACCCATCCATGAGGCCCACGAAAAATCTCGGTTAGACCTGAACGATAGGCTTGATTTATTCGAGTTAACCTCCGCATCAAATATCGTGCATTGCGTGCATTGACGATGCGTTCAATGTCATCATCATGAACCAAAAGATGAGTTGCACCCTGTAATGCCTGACTCAGGGCAGCCAAAGATTTATCAAGAGTTTGTGGCGTTGTACCCATGTAAACATCCAGCATTGCCTGTGCCCCTACAAACGACATGCGAGACCCGACCAAATATGCAAGCCCTTGTCGCTCTCGCAATTCAAAGCTGAGGTGATTGGAGAGAAAAGCATTCACCACTGTCAGTGCTGCCTGATCGGCAATTTTAATTGGGAAAATAGCCCCAAATCGAATATAGGACTGCGAGGCACCAAGTGATTCTCTCACTTCTTTCTTTTGATATGTCAGCGGAATATCAGCCACTGATGGCTCAAGTACATCCGTCACTGGAAGAGCCTCGAATGCGTTCTCAATGAGCGTTACGATAGTCTCATACGGCAACGAGGTCGACACGGATAGCACAAGATTGCTTGGGGAAAAATAATATGTATGGAATTTCTTAAGGTCATCGATCGTAATGGACTCGATACTCTTTTTTGTTCCTTCGATCGGGTTTGCACGAGCATCATTTGCAAAAATAGTTTTATAGAGAAGAGCTTCGGCACGTTTAGACGGGTTTGAATCTCGCGCAATAATACGCGCCAAAACCTTCCGTTTCGAATTTTCAACATCTTCCTTTCGAAACCGTGGATGTGTTATGAGTTCCGAAAAAAGGCGAATGCCTCGATCGGCAAATTCATCAATAGTTGAGAATCGAATATACGAATAAAGCCTAGAATGGTAGTAATCATCAAATGGAATCGCATCTGAATCACGTGTTTTTAGAGTCGCACCAATGTGAGAAATCTCTTTTTCAAATCTCTCGCGGCTCAATCGCTCTGTGCCATTTTCGAGAAGACTATGAAAAAAATCTGCAATCCCTTCCTTTCCAGAAGGTTCTAACCAGACACGATGTTTTGCCAACAGATGCATAGCAAAAACAGTCGAGTCAGTATTGGAATCAATATGTACCGTCAACCCATTCTTCAACCGAAGATTCTTCTGCTGCTTTTCGACAAGATTATCTGGGACAGATAGTGCCCATGGAACATCCTCAACGTTCTCACTGACCGACATCATAGGTTGCTTCGATGCCCACAATTCAACACGCAGCCGGCTTGCCATGCTGTATTTATTGTCGTGGACTGTCTTTGCGTAGTATTGGGAAGCGATGGTGGGAACCAGTTCATCCAAGGTTTGGGCACCAGGAACAATGATGCTTACAAAATCATTTGATGCTGGTGCTGCAAACACACGTGTCGCAACATCGATGACACTTTTCACCGTAACAATTGAAATTTTTTCACTGTACTCCTTCGCAAACTGCCATCCCCCATGTGCAATGGCCTCGGCCTTCATCATTCCGTAATAATGAGGTTTCTCAAGGAGAGAGAGGTCTTGAACCTTGAGTTCCGTTCCAATATCACTGATGGCATTCTGGTTGTGTTCAGCTACAACTGTTTGCGGCAATACTACTCTCAGAGCTTCAATCACTGACGCTGCATCTTCACCTTCTTGAAGAATGGATGTTACTTGAAAAAGCCCGAAGTCATGATTTGCTTCATAACTCAGCCAGACGTCATGGACTGGGTTTTTTTCTCGACTCACCAATGCCTGGTCCAACAATCGTTTGACAGTCCGCTGCGCAAGATGTGTAAAGACGGACATCGAATAGTAATCAGGATCGTCAATCTGGGGTGCTCTAAACCCGACAGTAAGGTACGGAGAAGCAACTGCCATCTGAGATATCGTCCTCGTTCCAAAAACCGCTGCATCTAATACATGATGATGGCCAGCGGGCAAAAGGCCGGGCGGCTGATTGCCAAAATATTTCTTAAGCAATGCAATCATCTTATCGCGCTCAAAATCTCCGACAATCACCGCAGTCATATTATTTGGCACATAGTATGTCTGATAATAGTCAAGCACCTGTGCACGCGTCATTTCACGAATACGTGTTGGGGTACCAAGAACTGACAGGTTATACGGGGTCCCACGAAAGAATGTTCGATTAAATTGTTCCGTTGCCCAGTAGCGCGAAGAAGCCCAATCTTTCGCAATTTCGTTAAGAATAATCCCTTTTTCTTTTTCAAACTTCCCTGATGGGATTACTGAGTTGAAGAGCATGTCTGACTGGATAGCGATAGCTTTTTGAAAATGATCATGCTCTGCAAGAACGATGTAGTTAGTGTATGTCTGTGCTGTGTGCGCATTGTTGTAGATTCCAAATTGCGCCTGCTCAGCATACAGAGCCTCCTGCGTTCGGGTTGTAGTGCCATTGAAAAGAAGATGTTCAAGCATGTGGGAAACACCGTTATTCGAAGCATCCTCATGAATTGAACCCGCCCGAACAATAATTGAACTCCCAATCATAGGAGCCCCATGATTTTCGATTAGAATCGCTGTGAAACCATTTTCAAAGACAACTTCCTCATTGCTTGGTGAAGCAGCTAAAGCGAGATCTCCAACCCAAGAGATAAGAACGATTATTAGAATCAGTTTCCGCATAAATGATTGACGGCTAGAAAATGCTCCGGATGAACCCAAAGCAAAAAACCAACGGTTCACCTCACAGCCCACACTCAGTAACAATTGTCGGCGGTTTTTTATATTGAACTTGGTTATGAAGAGGAGTCTTACAGCCCGATGCCCACTTTTTCGAGCGCACCCTTGGGCGACATAATATTCCGCTTCAGGCCTAACGATTTCGAATCTATCCCCATCGCTAAACCTAATAGTTGTGAGAAGTGAAGGATTGGAATATCAATGGCCGTGTCATATCGGTTCGCAGCTGTATGCTGTAACCCATCGAGGTTCAGGTGGCATAGGGGACATGGGGTCACCATGACATCTGCACCAGAAGTTTTGGCATCAATAGTATGCTTATGCACCATCGCCATGGAGTT
>DCWI01000021.1 GCA_002328825.1 Nitrospiraceae bacterium UBA2166
TACTGAAGTTTCGGGGCTCTCAATTGTCCTCGTTCTCCTTGAACCATTCGATATAACGGCGAATTCCTTCCTCAATGTTAATCTTAGGTTCCCAACCGAGTTCAGCTTTGGCGTGCAGTGAAGAAACATCTTTTCCTGAGAAGTCACCGGGACGTTTCTCTATGTATTGGATTTCGACATTGCCAACTAGCTTCTGAATCGTCTCGGCGATTTGTCGGATCGTTACCATTTCTCTACCATCAAGGTTGTAAATCTTGTTCTCGGCAATCTCATTCAGAGCCAGCATATTACCCTCGGCAAGATCTTCCACGTACACGAACTTCCGGAACTGCAGACCATCGCCCGCAATTGTAATTGGTTCCCCATTAAGCGCCTTCCTGACGAAAATCGGGATTACCGCTGCGTCTCTGGCCCGAGGGCCGTAAGGGATTCCATAACGAAGAATAGTCGTCGGAAGATTGTACAGTTCACTGTAGGAATGACAATAGTATTCCGAGGCGATCTTTGTCGCTGTATACAAGTGTGGTGGAGGGGATAGAGGTGTGCTCTCGTCCATGTCAAGGCCATCAGTTCCTCCATATACCCACACGGTGCTCCCTAAAATAACCCGTCCGCATCTGGAGTGACGCGCCGCCTCCAAAATATGTATGGTTCCCCGGACGTTGATTGCTTCTCCATACAGCGGCTCATTGAACGCATCTTTCACATTCGCCACTGCAGCCAGGTGGTACACAACATCGATTCTACTCATACTCATCCGAACATCATCGTAATTCAGGAGGCTGCCCTTATACCATTCAACATCAGTCCGGTACTGGTAAGGCATCATGTCAAAGACCCGAACACTATGCCCGGCATCCTTCAGTTTGTCTACTAAATGGGACCCGATAAACCCGGATCCGCCTGTAACCAGAATTCTCATACTTAACTAAGCCTCATTTGACTTGTTGTTGCCACCGTGATAGTAGAGAGGTACACACCAATGGTTTTCAGCCACCCAATCGGAATTAGGCAAATCCACATTATGCTCCATGATACGGTGACAGGGTTGGTCGTAAACCCTGCCAGTAGAGTGATCGATCTCGTCGAAGACGATGTACTTGTAATAGCCAGACTCCATCCCATCCGGCAACTCCAGGCGATTGGGATAGAGCGGGTCGAGTACACTACGGGTATATTCTTGCTTCCAGGTCACAATTTCCTCCATACGCTCGACCTGGACACAGCCGATGGCGGCCGTAAACTCGCTCATGCGGAAATTGAGACCCTCAACCACGTGCTCGAACTTCCCATAGTTGCGGTACTTCCGGGCAAATTCGACCAGGTCTTGATGGCGCGTAACGAGCATGCCACCTTCACCGGTTGAGACAGTTTTGGTGGTATAGAATGAATACACACCAGCATCACCCCAGGTGCCGGGCTTTCTCCCATTCCAATGAGCGCCATGAGCATGTGCACAATCTTCTAACAACCATATATTATGGTCTTTACAATAAGCCGCGATTTTCTCCACATCAAAAGCAATGTGGCCTCCAATATGCACCAGTAAAACAGCCACTGGATGATATTTCTCCGCCTTTGCAACAAAATCATCGTATGACATACAGAGGTCATAGCGATTGCAATCGACAAACTGTACTTGCCCCCCAGTCTTAATCACCGACAGTGGAGTCGCCATGAAGGTGTTAGACGGGCAGAGGACAACCTTGCCTCGTACATCGATGTAGTCAAGGCAGGCCAGCGCTGCACCAGCCCAACTGGCCATGGCGACTGAGGACAGTTCATTCCAGTCCTGCCAAAGCGCCTCAAAACGCTCAGTAAAGGGGCCCTCACTCCAACGGTTGGACTCGAAAACCTGGTCCCACATTTTGTGGAGACGGATTCGATCGCGCTGATCAAAGCCAATAGCAAAGCGAGATGCATTTGGAACTTGAGATACATTGTTTATCATTGTGTACTACTAAATATCTACCTTTACACTTTCAAGGTGCGTAATGGTGTCAACAGGACGTTTGTCCATGTTGCGATAGCCCTGGCGCCGACGCTCGGTGTTGTAGTAGACCAACCAGATATCCAAGTCTTCTTGTAAGGCGTCAGCGGTCTTGTAGAACTTGGCTCGAAAAACCGTGCGGAAGAACTCGTCTAGGACAGTGCGATTGAACATCTCCACGAAACCATTGGTCTGTGGTCGGCGCACTTGCTAAGGCGGTGCTCGATGCCTCAAAGAAGAATAGCGGGCCGCCAGCTGATGGAACCGCCACACGATCCATTTCATTTTCAAAATGATATTGTAATTCAATCTAATAACTGCGTTTCCACCATTTCTGTGAAAGAACCATTCATTTTAACGAGTTCTTTATATGTTCCTTCTTCCGCCAAACGGCCACCACTCAGTACGTAAATATAGTCAGAATTCTTTATAGTAGATAGACGATGAGCAATGACTAAAGTAGTTGTTGTTTTTGCGACAATTTCAATAGACTCTTGAATTAATTTTTCCGATCGTGAATCAAGGGAACTAGTAGCTTCATCAAGAATGAGGAGCTTCGGTTTTCTAATAATAGCCCTAGCAAGAGAAATACGCTGGGCCTGGCCTCCTGAAAGGCGAACCCCTCGATCACCTATGATTGTATCATATCCGTCCGGGAACGAATCAATGAAAATATCAGCATTTGCCAATCGGCAAACTTCTATTATCTCATCTTCTGACGCACCTTTCTTTGCCCAACGCAGATTATCCATTATAGAACCGTTAAATAGAACGCTATCCTGAGGCACGTAGCCAATCCGCCTCCTAAAAGATAAAATGTCATATTTATTTAGATGGACACCATCTATAAGTATTTCTCCAGATAATGGTTCAATAAAGCCCATAATCACATCTATCAATGTCGATTTGCCAGCGCCAGACTCACCAACTATAGCAACCATTTTTCCAGATGGAATTTTCATTGAGACATCTTTGAGAACTGGTTCATTGCTTCCAGGAAAGGTAACCATGATACCCTGACATAGAATTCCTTTTGAAATTGATTCAAAATGTTTATCACCCGAAATCTGTATATGATCATCTGCCTTTTTTTTGATCTTTTTTATTTGAAGATAGCTTGGGTATGCATTATCAATTCTGTGCTTAATTGAAGGGATTTCTCCAAAATATGGTGTTGTCCTGTAAAGGGCAAAAAGTAAAATGGTCGCATCAGAAGTAGCAAGATGAAACTGTCTGACAGCAAGCAGGGCGATCCCCATAATGATTATCGCCGGCGGACCATAGGCATGACCTATTGTAGTTCCAAAAACCCTCGAACGAATTCGGGCATTTACTAGCTCAGAGCAATCTTTTTCTAATTCTAAATAACTCTGTTTCTGATTACCAAAGCCGAGAATAACTTTTGCTGCATCCAAGCTTTGCTGAAGAACCTGCATGACTTTATTTGATGCAATAGTAGTTTTATTACCAAGTTTTCTACTAATTTTTCCTAATAACATAATGGGAATGAAAAAAAAGATACTCGATATAATCGTTAGTAATGTCACCTGCCATGAAATATAAAAAGGCAGAAGAAAATAGACTAGCACCTGAAATATTTTTAAGAATATCTCTGCCACATTCCTAAAAGCGCTATCTATTTTTGAGACTTCATTTGTAAACGTATTTAAAAGCATCCCCTTCTTGCTGCTGGTAAAAAATGACCATCGGGCCTTGAAAATGCTATCAAACATATCGAGCGTTATATCGTGCACTACTTTAGACTGTATTGTATTTGTTAACCAATCGATTACAATATGAAATGCACCTTTCGCAATGCTGAAAAGAAAAAGAAGTGCCAAAAAACTAATAATATTTACAGGTGCGCCAATCGCACTTATAACAGTCTCCACGAAACCAGCAAGATGGCCTACAATCCCATTAGTGGTATCAACAAATGATTCGATGATAGGAGCGAGCGTAATTATCGTGGCTGCATCGAAAGCCGCCGTCAAAATAATCAAGCTGATCGTCATAAGCATCCACACCGGGTATTTCCTGAATATTTCACCTATAAATGTGAGGGTTTGCATTATCTTACTATAATCTTATTTAAATGAGTTTTTTTGAAAGAATTTTTTTATTGGCAAACTTAATATTCCCATGCCTTAAGCCAACTCTGAAACATCAAGATATTCCAAAGCTCATGCGTATGATTGAATCTTCTTGATAAATGCTGTTGCCACATTTCACCAACTGCCTGTGAGTTGAAATAGCCTTCTTGTTCAATTCTGTTTTGAGCAATAAGCTCTTCGGCCCATTCTCTCATAGATCCCTTAATCCAATCACCCACCGGAACAGCGAAGCCCATTTTAGGTCGGTCCATTAATTTCAGAGGTAGATGGCGATAAAGAACTTGTCGCAATATCCACTTATTCGACCCATTACGTATTTTCATTTCCAAGGGCAAACTCATAATGAATTCCACCAAGTTATGATCCAAGAAAGGAACTCTCGTCTCCAAGCTAACACTCATCGCAGCACGATCGACCTTTTGCAAAATATCATCTGGATGGTAGGTCATAAGATCAAGATATACCATAGTCAATACTGTATTATTGATCTCCTGCCAAGGAGTTTTAGCATCAATTGTGGTTGTCAATTCCTTGCCTGATGTCAGAAGCTGTTCAGGCTTGTGAATTATGGAAACTATCCTCTT
>DCWI01000049.1 GCA_002328825.1 Nitrospiraceae bacterium UBA2166
GGCTGGAGTGTGAATTTGTGATTCCTTCATCAGTGACGGAGTCACAAGTGTACTCTGCCCCTCAGCTGAGGTTGCGGGAATCTGAATCACGTCATCCTCTTCTCTCACATGACTCGCAGTTTCTACTGGATGTTCCGCTGCCTGCTTTCCACATCCCTCTATCCCAAACACGATGCCAAGACACCCCAACACAAACATCCACCCACTAACACGTTTTACGCTCTGCATATTCATAGGAATCTCTCCTTTGATAAAGTGAATAGTTGTATATCTGCCAACATCTTCCAACCTCATACACTTATTGCGAGTGAGGAACACGAGAAACACGCTCCCCAATCAACTCAGAACACCTCCCTTCAATCTTCTAGTCCCGATCCCCGATACGGATATCGGACTGTGCGGCGTAGGGATTCTTCCCTGGGTCTGTTCGGTAGGCATTTCCCCTGCCGTACGAATTCGCCGTTGAGTTCCCAACGTAGGGGTTGGAGCCAAATTCTCCTGGCGTGGTTTGATTTCCGAGATCTTAAGCACTTTCCGGTATTGCATCTTTCCACCTCCTCTTCATGTGCACTGCATCGTCTGCAGCGTGTGAGTAGCAATTTGCTGAACACATCTGATCCTCAGGTTACGCAGCCCAGATGACACGGGAATGTCAGAAAAATGAAGATTCTGTGAACAGGATGACCTCTGCTCAGTGGGCCTCGCTTCAAGCCACACAACGGCCATCATCCATAGCAGACAACAGTCACTTCATGGACCTGAGTTGAAAGGAAGGGAAAGACAGCCAGAGAACCTGACCGTTACACCTAAGATCGAAATTGTGTCGCACGTCACAAGCTGACACCAGAGCAGATTGCGAAGGTGCAACGCTGAACCCGCGAGTGGATGACCCCGCACGAGCATCCACCATACGACACTCGCTAATCACATTCTCTTAGATTTTTTAGTTGCTCTGTCGACTTCACTAAGAGTATCGTTCTCTCAAAGTAAGAAGAACAATGGAGCGTCCATTGCAACCACCTCAGTTTTCTACAGTCGAGATTTTTGTGTTACGTCGTGAAAATCAACCCGGCATGTCTTTTCGGTTAATCCATCCTTGGATCGCAGCACGCGATGGAGACAATCCCCTCTCAGAGGCCAAACGCCTTTCTGCCATTGCTGCTGATGCACACTATGAACAAGACATTCACCATTTCATTGACAGCATCACATGTCGAGCCCTTGGAGCCTTACACCACAACCTTGGCTCAGTCCGTGCTCAATCTGCAAAGAACACATAACGCGCAATTCAATCAGGAGTTTCGACAACACATGCTTACATACTATTTTCTAGGAGCAATGGTACTTGGCCTTATGGGGATATTTGATGGGTGGTATTTCGGAAAGAATGGATTACAATTTGATCGTGTGGCGATAACAATTAGTCTCATTGAATCTGGGTGGATAATCCTATCGATTCTGGCGCTGCTGTTTCTGTCTTTCCCTGGAAATACCATTATTATCCCCATACTATTCATCGCCTGGAGCATCGCGATATCCATCTGGATATGGCCGAGTGAGTGGCCCCATGATGAGGATGGAGAGATCACGATAGTTGGAATTCCCATCCCCCCGGAATATGTAACGTATTCAAGCGGGTTTGGGATTGTTTATTTCATGGCAAGCTATTGGGCTTATGACAACCTTGTAGGATAAGGCACGAAACGCTTCACCTGTCCTCGTGCGGAATGGGGGTCCGACAAATCTCCCTAGCCATAGATATGCATGACCTTCTCTGGAAGACGTTTAAAAGAACAATTCAGGCGTTCTTTACAGGTAATGGGCTGTTCATGGCTTCCGGGCTCGCCTTTAACCTCCTTCTTTACTGCATGCCCCTTTCCTTGTTGCTTATTTCCGTTGGTGGCTATACCGTCGTCGGCTCTGATCGCACCATCGAGTGGATTAACGAGTCATGGGAAACATTGATGCCGACCTCTCAACTCAACATTACAGAGTCATTTGCGAACATTGCAGACAATCGCAAAGTCTTTGGGGTGACAGGGTTTCTCCTGTACTTCGTGTTGAGTAGCACGGTCTTTGGAACCGCAAGACTCGTTCTCAACTCGGTACTCAATACCCCATCGCAGAAAAGTTTCGTGCAGGGCACATTACGAGACTTTGTCATGATGCTTGGGCTCTCGTTGCTCATGATTATCATGATATTCGCAGATATGCTCATATCGGTTCTACGGGTCTTGGGGGAAGAGATTCCTGTTATTCACGAATTCATCTCACACGGTTGGGTTGTAGTCAGTCAAGGCATGGGATTCTTCTTGATCGCTGTGCTCTTCTATCTTTTCTACCAATTTCTTCCTGAACGCAGGATGAGCCAAAAAGCACTCATCATTGGCAGTGTAATAGGAGCAGGACTCTTCGAGCTCTCCCGATGGGCATTCGCAGGATATGTTTCTGCCGCTCAGACCTTCACGGTAATGTATGGAGCACTGGGTGGGCTAATCTTCTTCTTCTTTTGGCTGTACTATGCCTCGTGCGTGTTTATTCTCGGCGCGATTGCTGGATCAACCTATGAAAAGGTGTTTCGACCGCAATCCGTCTCTGCAGACTGACTTTACATGTGATCCTTCGAGAGGAGTAACGTGTCCCTTGTGACGGAGTCCAACCCCAAAATATATTTTCGAGGCCAAGCGAAAATAAAGAGAAGGTGGTGGTCCCAACGGGATTCGAACCCGTGTTTGTGCCTTGAGAGGGCACCGTCCTAGGCCAAGCTAGACGATGGGACCAGAAAAGTTTTGGTAGCAGGTCGGCGAGTGTATAAAACTCAAAATGACTTTGTCAACGCCGTCATACAAGATAGCAAGGTGCAACACAAGACATTCATCATACGACCCACACATTGGTTGGTGGTATAACCAATGTGATAGAGCAATGGACTCATAAGCCAATTAGTTTCGTCTTCGTATTAACTTCGCTGGGGCACCTCCTACTACAGAGAATGGTTCAACGTCATGTGTTACGACTGAACCAGCCGCTACAACACTATGGTCACCGATTGCAACGTCCTTTGTAATTACAACATTTGCGCAAATCCAACAATCATCGCCGATGACTATTTTCCCTCCATTATGGCCTTGTTTGATAATTGGTTTTTTAACACTTTCAAACGCATGATCAGCAGCTCGTATTACTACATTGTTGGCAATTAACACATTATTTTTGATAATAATTTCTCCCCCATTAGAGGCTCCGATGCAAGTATTTGAGTTAATAGAAACGTTATCCCCCACCATAATCTTTCCCTTATTATTTGCATAAAGGGATGTATATTTCATTATATTAATATTGCTTCCTACGCAAATATTTTTTCCCCCTGTTATTTCAACACCTATCCCTACACTTAAATTTCTTCCAGCCTTCTTAACCCTTATTTTAAAAAACCCTTGCCTTAAGACAAAGCCCGCTCTACCTGGAAATCGAGAAGTAACAAAGTCAGCAATCGAAAGAATTTCATCAACTATAACTTTGAATGCTCTGAGCATACAAACCTACCTTTTGATTTATAGCTTTAGTGAGAAAATGGTAGTTATTAAATATGCTTATTACTTATGAAGTTTATTTGTATAAAATATTTATACCAACAGTGCCAATTTAGCAACTTGGCTTGCGCTATGCTGTTTGTATCTTTAGCCACGGCTATACTTTCTTAGCTTGTTGAAATTAGATTCTCGCTAACAACTCTATGCAACTCTTTCGCACATATCAAGCTTTTTTCTTTAGTGAACAATCAACAAAGACTGCACTTTGAATATGAAATTGAAATACCGAAACGTGTGAGCGTTGGTGGACTGAAAATATGGGTAAAACCATATTACTTACTATTCGTTATGGGAATAAGGCACAGAGTTTAAAAAAGGCAAAAATGCTATAGAGTTTTCTTCAAAAGAAGACTTAGAGTCAACGCTTCAAAACGCTAAAAAGGCTGTAGACAATGGGGATTTTGATAGACTTTTGGAAGAGCAGTTAGCGTATGGAAGTCGCTTAACTAAGCAGTGAGCAAAACGTGTTCCCCACGCACTGATTGAATTTCTGGTTTGAGGAAAACAAAGGCGGCGAATCAATATCGATGCAATAAAAAGTTTTGATGCCCACATCTAAACAGACAGTTGAACAAGCCAAAACGCTCACTGAAGCCACGAGGGAGACCTTTTCGCTACGAATGGGGCATATGCATCGGAAGCCGGTCGGACCACATCCGTGTTGGAGTTGTGTACTTGAATTTACACCCTCCGTGTTTGATGAGATTGCTCCATGCTAACACTTCACCGGAATGGCCTTTTGGAATGGCCATACCCACTAAATCCTGAGATGGTAAATCTGTGATGTTGCCAATCTAGGCAATGATGTTAATTGAGGGCACCGGGTATGCCGGTGCATATTTTATTACCCGCGGGGGTTTGGATTTGAGCCGAGCTGTCTTCGGTTTTCTATCTGGAATTTTTGCTGGATAGATTGGCAAACTGCATAAAGAACTTTTACATAAACAAAAAACGAATTAGCAACTTTACTCCGCGTTTAGCTCTCAACTTAGCCGTGAAGACAATCAATAAACCGACCGTCATCACAAATTACTATCGGCCTTGGAAAGATGAAATCGCTTTTTACTTCAAAAATATCCTCTGCAGTATCTACCGTAATCAAAGCGCAGCCTCGAGGATTAATTTGAGAGATATTACCATTAACATTTACGTAAATTCGGCGGTTAAGAGGGTTAGTAAAACCTAATGAGGTGTTTTTATCCCCATCATTTCTTTTCTGAATAACGTATTTGTAGCTACCTTTCCTACCAGAAATAGCTGGGGTTATAGACTGATGAAAACCTCTATCTGTTCCTTTTGGACTGGTCATAACACCGATGATATTGCCGTGAACCATCGAAAACGAACCATTCCTTCCATAGCCAACATAGCAACGATTTGTAACGTTGATATTCTTTGAAGTTTGCTCTGTAGGCACATTGAATACTGCGAAGGTACCTATATCCTCTCTATTTAAAAGCTCCCCCTTAATCTCAATAGTTAACGTTGAGTCATCAAACTTGAAATCTTTCTGATAGATAAAAACTCCTGACGAGTCATAGAAAATTACGCGGAGTACAGAATCTACCCCGTAATATTTTCTCAATATGTCAGAAGCTTTAAAAACTGTTTCAAAACCTTTGTCTGTTCGCCAAAGAAACAGGTCGGAAGAAATATAATCATCTTCACAATCGTACAAAAACATAGGAGGACGTATTCCAGTAATGTTCCTTAAAATTCTCCCAAACTTGCTATGGAATATTGGCTTAAGAAACTTTTTCACTAGCTTTCTTTCTTAGCATATTCACAAGCTCAAATCTTTTCGTTCCACCTATTGCTTCATGCGGGGGATGGGTATGTTCAAACGATAAGCTCCCATTTTCATACTCGATCACATAGATTGGAACACCAAGAAAATTCTTTGCGAAGAGAAAGCAATGAGCCAAGCGATTTTTAAAATCAGACAAATCGATAAAGGTTGTCCGGTTCAGCCCAACCTTTAATGTTGAAACCACCTCACCTTCCCTATCATCATAAAGATACAGAGGAACATCATCCTCGACAGGGTAGATATGAATATTTTTCACAAATACACCCACCAACGTGCCATTTGCACCTGTTAACGATCCACAATCAGAATACAAAGTACCAAGCTTGGTAGTCATCCTGAATGGGTACTCTGATTGATAAGATGAGAACCCACCAACTTTATTTTTGATCATCAAATTAGCTCGATAGTCGGGTAACGTGTTAGTGAACTTATTAAGATCAATCAACTTATTTTGCTCTTGAATTTGAGAGACCTCTTGACCTGCTGCAATAAAATAAATGCTATCTCTATTTTTTTGATTGCCAGTAATTTTCCAGAAATTAGCATCTTCTTCACACACAACCTTCGAAACATTCCATCTCTTACTAACTACGTTAGCACAATAAAGATTTTGTCTACCCGCTCGCTTTCCAGAATTTTGAAATTTTGGAACCGTTAGTAACGAATCAAAAAATTCATTTTGTGTGTGGAAAAAGAAATTCATTTCTTCCCCCTACCTTCAGCCAATGCACCTTTCAGCTCCCCAGCCGTAGAGGCAAACTCTTTGCAAAGTTCTTTCACTTTCTTCAACGCTTCAGCACATTCACGCTTCTTCGCTTCAACCCTCTTCTATTGCAGTGATTCCATATTTAGCTTTCAATTCATCCCAGATTTTCATACCAACAACTCCCTACGTGTTAGTTCAGTCTCCATATACAATCTAGGCGTGATGTACGTCAAGGGAGAAGGCGTGCGCACGACAATGAAGGAGCAAGCAATCTGCTTGGCGGAAGCATCCCTGTTCACACAAAATTCATGAGGGTAGTCACGGGCCCAGTCGGCACAATCCGCGAATCCTCCTTGACCCCATCACGCTAAACCATTAATTTTG
>DCWI01000026.1 GCA_002328825.1 Nitrospiraceae bacterium UBA2166
TATGATTAGCAATGCATATCAAACTGTCGGCATAAGCACGACCAAACAAGTGGCTAAATGGTCATTTGCTTTTGACAGACTCGTCGTCGACCGAATCGTAAATGGCGTGGCTGCCATGAACAATTACGGTGCAAATTCCAGTGCATGGATTGAAAAGTATATCATCTACGCAGGACTCAACTGGACTGGGTATGCCTCTCATATCTGGGCCCGTGTCTTGAAATTGCTTCAAACCGGAATGGTGCATCACTATGCATTAATTATTCTTTTTGGCTTCGTCGTACTGGCAAATCTCACTTTACTCTGGATCTGGGCATACGGTCCGCCAACAGGAAACATATTCAAATAAACCTGCTAATATAATTATGCTTGAAGAGATTTTTTTCCCCACACAAATAGGATTCCCTATTCTCTCTGTTCTGGTGTTTCTCCCTCTGCTGGGAGCTATGCTTGTCTGGATGATGAAATCGGATGAACTCCTGATTCGCATTGCAGGCATAGCCATCACCAGCATGGAATTCTTACTCACGGTCTGGCTTCTTTTTACCTTTAAGACACATACCGCTGCGATGCAATTTGTTGAGCAGATAGACTGGATCCCTGCAATAGGCATCAGTTACCACCTAGGGATCGATGGCATCAGCGTTCTGTTTATTGGAGTCACGGCCTTCTTATCTCTGCTCACCATGCTCTTCTCGTGGGATCTTTCTATCGAGAAAGTTAAAGGATATGTGATGGCCTTGCTCGCGCTTCAGACAACAGTGATGGGAATACTCGTCTCGCTTGATCTTGTCCTCTTCTTTGTCTTTTGGGAACTGATGCTTATCCCAAGTTATTTCCTCATCAAATTGTGGGGGACTGGAAAGCTCAAGGAACATGCAGCACTTCAATATGTGTTGTATACCCTGACTGGGAGTATGTTGATGCTGATAGGCATCATCATCTTGGATTTAAATTACCAAGAAGTGGCGTTAGCTCAAAACATTCAGCCAGCCCATTCCTTTGATTTCCTCGCCCTCCTGACTGTTCCAATGTCGGAAGAAAAACAGTTACTCGTCTTTCTGCTCCTGTTTTTTGGCTTTGCGGCCAAGGCCCCAATTTTTCCGTTTCATACTTGGTTGGCAAACGCGTTGGCATCAGGACCTATTGCCGTCTCAGTGGCATTGGCTGGGATTAAATTGGGAACCTATGGATTCTTACGCTTTAGCATTCCGTTGCTTCCAGATGCCTCACGAACACTCCTAGTTCCACTGTCAATCCTAGCTCTGATGGGTATTATCTATGGGGCATTTGTCGCTCTCGCTCAATCTGATTTGCGACGTCTGCTAGCGTTTTCAAGCATTAGTCATCTTGGCTTCGTCATCCTCGGCTTATTTGCACTGAACTTTCACGGTCTACAAGGCGGATTACTGCAGATGATCAATCTAGCGTTCACTACCGCAGGCCTCTTTTTCATTGCCGGGTTTCTATACTCACGAGGGTTGCAGGGTGACTTAACCCACTACGGTGGACTCGTTACACACATGCCTGCCCTTGCAGGGTTCTTTCTTGTTATTGGGCTTGCGTCAGTTGGTTTTCCAGGAACCAATGGTTTCGTCGGAGAATTTTTAATTCTTCTTGGTGCTTTTAAAGTACATTGGGCATTTGGCTCAATAGGCGTGTTAGGTGTAATTTTGGGATTAGCCTATATCATGTGGTATTACGAACGTGCGATGCTAGCACCTCCACAAGAAACGGTGATTAAAGATGATCTAACTGGCGAAAGACCCGTTTCGACCCTCCGGGACCTCAATCCACGAGAATGGGTTATTGCTCTGTCCTTGACGGTGATGATCTTTTGGATTGGGCTATACCCGACGCCGTTTTTTGAAATTATGGACGCATCAATTCAAGCCGTTGCTGATCGCGTGAATCCTTCAACCAGATTTGCAGCGTTGCCATGATTGATACTTGGCTTCTCCCACTAATTCTATTTGCGCCGGTGTTTGGTGCCGTAGCGTTGCTCTTTGTTTCAAACCAGCAACGATTCCTGGTTCAAATGATTGCGGCGGGATCGTCCTTTATCTCATTTATTTTGTCCTTTTACCTTTTATACGCCTATGACCACACAATTGGAGGCTATCAATTCGTCCAACGTTTTGAATGGTCGGAAAATCTTGGCATTGCCTTTTCCCTTGGCGTCGATGGAATTGCAGTTCCCCTGGTGTTGGCATCCTCAATCTTGCTCTTCACCGGCACCTTCATTTCATGGCATATCAAAGATCGGCTGAAGGAGTTCTACATCTCATTGCTTATTCTGGCCGCTGCGACAATCGGCGTATACGTCTCCCTTGATCTATTCTTCTTGTATTTCTTCTATGAACTCTCGGTGCTCCCAATGTATTTACTCCTTGGAATGTGGGGAAGTCATACCAAGAGTTACAATGAGATGAAAGATACCAAAAAACGCGATTTCGTTGGATTTATTCTGAACTTTACCTCGAACAGCAAAGAATACGCCGCAATGAAACTTGTATTGTTTCTCTCCGCCGGCGCAGTGGTGGCGTTATTGGGTATTTTGCTGATTTACGTGGGCTCCGGACTCAATACCTTTGATATTCCAACCCTCGCGAAGCACTCTGAGTTCTCCGGCACCATGGCTACAATTATCTGGCTGCTCATTTTCTTCGGATTCGCATCCATCGCTCCGCTGTGGCCACTGCATTCATGGTCACCCGTTGGACATGCCGCGGCGCCGGCAGCTACCAGCATGCTTCACGCTGGCGTACTCATGAAACTCGGACATTTCTCAATCATCCGAGTCGGATATGAGATCCTTCCCGAAGCCACACGAGACTTGATGCCAATCGCTGCGGTATTGTGTGTCTTTAGCATCATCTATGGTGGATGGGTCGCCTATTCTCAAAATGACACCAAATACGTCATTGGATACTCCAGCTCTAGCCACATGGGCTATGTGTTCTTGGGCATGGCCGCCCTCACATATGTAAGCTTAACCGGTGCGGTGCTTTATATGTTTGCACACGCGATGGCAACCGGATTGCTGTTTGCTCTTGCTGGATGGGTGTATGACCAAACACATACCCGAGATATTCCTTCACTTGGAGGCCTTTCGAAAAAAATGCCTTTTGCAACTGGTTGCTTTGTGGTAGCCGTCGCCGCATCATTTGGACTTCCCGGAACCGTCAGCTTCATTGGCGAACTTATGATCTTGCTGGGCAGCTGGAACAAATATCCTGTTCAAACCATCATCGCTGTGCTCGCTATCGTGGTGACCTTAGCATACTTACTTCGTATGTTACGTGGTGTGTTTTTCTGGGAACCAGGGAAAACAATTCCACATGAGACCGAACTGAAATGGGCCCATGTCCAAGATACCAACGGATTTGTAAACCGTATGCCACTGTTGGTCATGATTGCCTGTACCATCTACTTCGGTATATTCCCCGGTCAATTTATCGACGTCATCGGATCGAGTGTTGAGCCATTACTCGCCAAGATTCATGGCGGGACCGAATCTGGAGTTCTTCCGTGAACTTCACCCTCTCTCTGTCCAGCGCAGATCTTCTCCTTCTCTTGCCGGAGATTTTTTTAACCCTCTGGATCTGCATGTTGTTGGCCGTTGATGCTATTCCTTCTCGTGTAAGCAAAAAAATTATTGGCCATCTCAGCATCGTCGGGCTATGTGCCACGCTAGTTACACTTATCTGGTTTTATGTCAACGAAAAAACCGGATCCCTTTTCAATGGAATGTATGTCCTCGACACCATGGCGATATATTTCAAAATTTTCGTCGTAGTATCGACCATTCTCGTTGCTTCCATGTCAATTGATTCGATCGAACGTTTCCCTGCATTTAAGGGGGAGTACTATTTTCTCGTTCTGATGTCAGCACTCGGCGCAATGCTAATGGCGTCAGCCAATGACCTCGTCAGCATTTTTGTTACCTTGGAATTCACCACTTTTGGCTTTTACATTTTGGTAGCCTATCTTCGTGAAGACTCCAAATCCAACGAAGCTGGACTGAAGTTCTTCATTCTTGGGGCCTTCACTGCAGGAATACTGGCTTTTGGAATTAGTTTAATTTATGGAGCAACCGGAAAATTGATCCTAACCGATATCGCCCAAGAAATAGGAGAGCCTTCGGCTGCACTAATCGCTGGTTTTCTCCTGCTCTTTGCCGCATTAGGATTCAAGATCGGGGCAGTTCCATTGCATACATGGATACCCGACGTCTATCACGGAGCACCTACGCCAGTCACTGCGTTTCTGTCAGTAGCTCCAAAAGGCGCAGCGTTAGCTATCCTTCTACGAATCTTCTTCGTCACTCTTTCCGGATTTTCCGCAGAGTGGGTGTGGTTGTTAGTGCTTGTAGCGATAATTTCGATGACCTATGGAAACATCGTCGCAATCGCACAGAGAAACATGAAACGCCTACTTGCGTATTCTGGAATTGCTCAGATCGGAAACGTAGTCATCGGACTCGCGGCTGCGAACAAAATGGGTGGAGAATCCATCATGTTTTATCTATGGGCATACCTCTTCGCAAACCTTGGTGCGTTTGCCGTTGTCATATCGGTAGCCCACGTCATCAACAGCGAAGAAATTGAAGATTACAACGGTCTTAACCGGCGCTCACCATTTCTAGCTTTTGCAATGCTGCTGTTCCTCCTATCGTTGGCTGGAGTACCTCCTCTAGCAGGGTTTATAGCCAAACTCTACATCTTTGTTGCCGCGATGAAGGCTGGACTGATTGCTCTAGTCATTGTCGGCCTGATCAACGTCGTGATCTCGATGTACTACTACTTAATCGTCGTCAAAAAGATGTATATCAACGAACCTTCCGACCCCTCACCTGTAACAATTTCCCCAATAATGACGGTGGGCATAAGCGTAGCCATAGCCGGAACATTAATTTTAGGGATTTACCCCAAACCATTCATCGCCTGGACCGTTGACGCCACCCAGATGTTCAATCACATCAACTTCATTACCATGACCCAATCCTTGACTTTGCCATTCGGCGGATAGGGGAGGAGGGAGTTCTTCTTATTTTACATCAAGTGAAAAACTCTGAATACAATTCAACCTATTCTAGTAATTGACATTGGCAATGTTTCACTACCAACAAGCAAGACGCGCAGTGTCTCGTGAGGCAATACAGGAAAAGTCAATCGCTTTCAGCCTGCTCAGCCTGCCCTACTGATAGGGCAACAGCCTGACTAGCACGAGTACTTAAAAACCTTTGCTGGTCGTACCCAAGCACAATTTCCCATGCTAAGTTTTTATAACAGTCGATGAGTGGAATGGCGACATCGTTTAGCATCCATTGGCCATGACGAATGTCCTCTTTGATGTGCACGTCCCAATAACCGATAGCTTCATAACCAAACCCGAGACGTTCTCCTGCTATTTTGTAGTTCTGAAACGCTGCAGGAACTGACGTTTCGAAATAGAGCAAACTTCCAATGTAACGAAGAAAATTTCGTTTGCTTTCGCAAACGGTAAAGCTGTGATTAATATTAGCTAAAACTTCCCACGGGACAACCTCAAAATAGGCCTCAGGCTTAACGCTCATTCCGACTGCCTTCAGCATCGTCGAAAAAAATGACGTATGTTTCCTAGCCAATTTTCCTCCGCCGTACTCTTCGAGCAAAATCTTTGTGAGCATTGCTTGAACTTCATTTCCTACGCCGCCAATGACTCGCGATAACTGGCTAGCTTCAACCAATCCGTCCAGAGACGAGATTGCCAACAACCGGCGGTACCCAATACTCGACATCTCACTCCGGAAAAATAGTTCGGTCGGCGATGGTTCCGGGTCAAGATCTTCGGCAACACGTTTCCGAAGTGCTGCCTCAACATCTCCCTGTTTCAGAAAATTGACATCGATTGTTCTCGCTTCCCAATCTTGCCATGTAGAATCAATTTTTTTCCTTATGGAAAAGAGAAATGCTGAATTTTCATTGACGTAGTTTTCAAGGTCGTCATACCAAAAAATTTTTAGCCGGTTAATTTTATACAAAACTCGATGGAGAAAAAGATGTGCGGCAGAGGAAGCTATATCCTTCTTATAGGCGTCAGATATTGCGAAACTTAACGTGTTCTCAAATAACTCCACATATTTGGGAGTAGTAGCTATTTTAAGATCAAGGTCATCACATTGCAGCAGTCTAGTAAAATCATCCTCGGCTTCACAATAATTGACCTTGGTAACTGTGTGGGAAGAAACTTGAGGTACGACACTCATAGAATGCATCAAAAGGCGACTAAAAAATAAAAAGAATGTATAAAGAACGAGGGAGTATTCTAACAATCAATTCCATGTCGATCAAATACTACATTATTTCAGAAAAAAGGGAGAACTATGTCGTTTGCATATTATGATTTGCGATCAGAATCCATAACCCCGTCATCAGACAATCAGTTTACTCAAGCCATTGTTGAAGGGTTATCACGCTACCCAAAACGTTTGCCCTCCTGGTTAATATTTGATGATCGCGGCAGCAAGATTTTTACCGAGATCACGGAACTTGAGGAATATCATCCCGCTCAATGTGAGCTTGAGATCCTTCACACCCACAAACAAGTCATCACGGATATCGTCTCGAAAGACCGCTTTAGGATCATCGAACTAGGTGCCGGAGATGGTCAAAAAACGCTGGTTCTTCTTACCCACTTTATCCAAAACCAACTGAAGTTTACCTACGTTCCCATCGACATCTCTGAAGGTGCAGTCAAAAACCTCGTCACCTCTTTGGAAGCACAGTTTTCAGATAACGAGATGTCGGTCAAAGGGCTAGCTGCGGATTACTTTGATGGTCTCACTGCGATCGGACTCAACAAAGATCAGAGAAATATCGTTTTATTCCTTGGTTCAACCATCGGCAATATGGAGCTTCCTGAAGCTGGCAAGTTTCTAAGAAAACTCCGCTCAGCACTAAATGACGGAGATTATGTAATTATTGGGTTTGACCTCATGAAACACCCTAAAATTCTTTATTCCGCTTACAATGACCCTATGGGAGTATTTGAAAAATTTAACCTCCATCTTCTAGATATTATTAATAACAGACTAGGAGCTAATTTCACCAAGCATCACTATGTCCAGCAGGGGCAATATAACCCGAGAACACATGCGGTTGAAAGCTATCTTTACAGTACACGCAAACAAGTTGTGTCTATTAATGCCATCGAAAAGAAATTTTCATTCGATGCATGGGAACCGATACAAACCGAACACTCCTACAAATATACTCACCATGAAATAGAAACACTTGCCACAAACAGCGGGTATGCCATTGTGAAAAATCTATTTGATACAAACTACTATTTTATGAATTCGATTTGGGAGGTAAAAAAATAATTTGTGCGTATCAATAGGCATCTTCGCTATAGATGATAATTCATAAAATGCCTCTATATAAAAACAGTTATGCTGAAAAAAATGCTCCCAGCAGGGTCCCCCGGCTGAACAATCATTCAGAGTGAGCAATCATAAGCCAAACGCCACCAACATACATGGGCTTACGACAAGTTGAAATGTAAAAATCGATTAGTTTAACGTCGGCTGGAAGTCTAGACTAGCAAGAGAGAAAGCTGGAATAACAGCATTGAATGCTGTCCCGTCAGTGCGGAGCATTTCATAAGTCCCCACCATCATTCCAAATGGTGTTGAAAGCGGCACAAAACTCGTATATTCAAATCCTTCCTCAGGCTCTAAAACAGGCTGCACCCCCACAACCCCTTCACCTCGAATCTCTTTAACCTGTCCATTAGCATCAGTGACATTCCAATACCGATTGATGAGCTGGACTCTCTCCTTGCCTTCATTCTGAATCTCGACGTGATAGCTCCAAATATAATGGTTGCTATTTGGAAAAGATTCCTCAGTGATGAACTTCGGAAAGACCGTGATCACAATTGATTGAGTTTTTTCTGAATATATCATGAGATAAGCTTTGAGTTGAAAAACAGCTTCATGCATATTTCAGGGATACTCATCCTGTTTCCCAACTAAGCAACAGAATAAAGCTTACCGATCAAGCACTTAGACAATGACATGAATCATTTGAAAAACACACAAAAACCTCTCCTGCCCTCCAAACGAAATATCTCCTGTCAAACGGCGCTCTCAAGATCAAAGTGAATCGACTTTGCCCCTTGTGTCCATATCAATCAATGAATATCATGGCTGAGCATGATCATACAAGTAAAAACAGGATTTCATATCTACCCATCAGAAATTGTCTTTCTAGTGGGCCAGACAAACGATACCGGAGGAAATAGTGATGGGAATTGAATCGATAAATCCTACGACGGGAAAAATCATCAAAACATACGACGCGATGACGCCCGATCAGGTTAAGAAATTTGTAGAGCAATCACATCGCGCATTTATGACATGGAAACGAGAAGAATTCTCTGTGCGCTCTTCCGCCATGCATAACGCCGCTCGGATATTGCGAGAACGCGCGTCTGAATACGGAACACTCATGGCTCAGGAAATGGGCAAGCCTGTTAAAGATGGCATGGCGGAAGCCGAAAAATGTGCATGGGTATGTGAGTATTACGCTGACAATACCAAAGAATTTTTGACTCCAGAGATTGTTAAAACAGAAGCGACAAGGAGTTTTGTGACCTTCCAACCCCTTGGGGTGATTCTTTCCGTAATGCCATGGAATTTTCCATTCTGGCAAGTATTCCGATTTGCCGCCCCAGCACTCATGGCAGGCAATGCAGGCATTTTGAAGCACGCATCTAATGTTCCGGGGTGTGCTATTGCGATAGAAACCATCTTTCTCAATGCCGGATTCCCTGAACACCTCTTTCGAACCCTGCTCATCAAAGCAGGAAAGGTTAGCACGGTTATCGAACATCCCCTTGTACGAGCGGTAACGTTAACGGGTAGCACGCCAGCCGGAAAGGCCGTAGCGAGCAAGGCTGGGGATATGATCAAAAAAACAGTTTTGGAACTCGGAGGAAACGACCCTTATATCATTCTAGCCGATGCAGATCTTGAAGTTGCAACATCCGCCTGCGCAACAAGTCGATTGATTAATGCAGGTCAAAGCTGCATCGCAGCAAAACGTTTTATCGTTGTCGAATCGATTCGAAAAGAGTTTGAGCATATGTTTGTCGATCGCATGAAAGCGCAAATCATGGGTGATCCCATGGATCCATCGACAACATTGGGACCAATGGCAAAACATGAGTTACGTGATGAACTCCACGATCAAGTTAAACAGTGCATAGAAAAAGGCGCGACATGTCTGTTGGGCGGTGAAATTCCTGAGGAGGAAGGCGCTTTCTATCCAGCCACGGTGCTAACAGACGTCACAAAGGGAATGCCCGCATATGATGAAGAACTATTCGGACCAGTCGCTGCAATTATCGTCGTGAAAAATGAGCAGGAGGCCATCAAGGTAGCAAACGACTCACCTTTTGGGCTTGGCGCAGCCGTGTTTACCCAGAACATAGAAAGAGGAGAACGCATTGCTGCAGATGAACTTGAAGCGGGATGTTGTTTTGTAAATTCATTCGTAAAATCTGATCCACGCCTTCCATTTGGAGGCATTAAAGAAAGTGGTTATGGACGTGAGCTTTCCCACTATGGAATCAAGGAATTTGTTAACATCAAAACCGTAGTCGTCAAATAAGGGAATATGTAAATTAGGCATTTCCCTCCGTTCTGCCTTAATCTGATGTTTGCTTTATAATTTCATTTACGATTAAACCACGGGAAAAACTAATGTCATCATCTTCCCCTCATACCATATACTCTAAACGTTTATCCGCACGTCAAGACTATGTAGCGTATTGGAAAAAGCGTGATCGATGGATATCAGATATACGCCTATTAATATTTATCAGCGGGGTTGTTACTGCGTGGTTTGCGATTGGCACACTGTCCTGGTGGTTAATTAGCATACCAATACTTATATTTGGAGGTTTCCTCATTCTCCATAGACAGGTCAAAAAACAATTACATTATGCCGAACGAAGTGTGGTGTTCTATGAGCATGGCCTTGCGCGACTGGAAGATAGATGGACTGGAATTGGAGTGTCAGAAATTGGACTTCAAGATGAAGACCATCTCTACGCTGAGGATCTAGATCTCTTCGGTTCAGGATCGCTCTTTGAGCTTCTGTGTACTGCACGAACATCGGGAGGTGTCCAGACACTATCTCAGTGGTTAAAAAAATCAGCCTCAATCGATGAAATCAGGCTCAGACAAGATGCCGTCAAAGAATTATGCCCCCATCTTGATCTTCGAGAATCTCTAGTGCTTCTCGGTCAAAACCATCGTGTATCCCTTAACGCCGATAAACTGTTAGCATGGAGTGAAAGACCACATACGAATAACGTAAAATTCCATAGAATAATCGTATCTGCTTTGGCGATCATCATGCTGATCAGTCTTGCTGGATTGTCAATGGGATTATACGGGTTAGGCCCAGTGTTACTGGTGACAATCATCAACGGAGTATATGCCAGGATTCTTCAAGACCGTGTCTACGAAACTCTGTCCCACATCAGTCGCCATGGAAATGACCTCACCCTGCTTTCAGAATTTCTAAAGTATATAGAAACTGAACTGTTTATCAACCAAAAGATGACTATATTGCAACAGCGCCTAGAACCAAACACAATTAGGCCATCTCAACAACTTGGCAAACTGATACGATTGTTAACCCTCTACGATTCGACAAGAAATCAGTTCTTCTCCTTGGTTTCGTGGATTGTTCTCTGGACAACACACATTGCATTCGCTACAGAAGAGTGGAGAGAAATTTCAGGTGGATCATTGCGTCAATGGCTAACTGTGGTTGGAGAATTTGAGGCTCTCGTTTCGCTCTCCGGATATGCGTATGAACACCCCGACGACCCATTCCCAGAAATTCTAGAAAATGAGATCGCGTTTGAGGGTGAGCAGTTGGGCCATCCGCTTCTTCCCGCCTCAGCTAGTGTTCGAAATGACATTTCCCTCGGTCATCCATCTCAAATAATATTAGTCAGCGGTTCAAATATGTCTGGCAAAAGCACGATGCTGAGAACGGTAGGAATCAATGCGGTGTTGGCAATGGCAGGAGCGCCTGTACGTGCACACCATTTGAAATGCTCAAGAATGTCAATTGGCGCCACCCTTCGCATTCAGGATTCACTACAAGCCGGAAAGTCTCGCTTCTATGCAGAAATTACAAGGATGAGTCAGATTATGGCATTGACAAACGACTCACTCCCTGTCTTATTTCTCTTTGATGAGGTTCTTCACGGTACAAACTCTCACGATCGGGTGATCGGGGCTAAGGCAATTATCCATAGGTTTCTAGAACGCAAGACAATAGGGTTGATCACAACTCACGATTTGGCATTGACTGATATTGGAAGAACATTGTCCCCACAAGTTATGAACATGCACTTTAAAGACCACATCAACAATGGAGAAATTCAGTTTGATTACCGCATGCAGCCTGGCGTGGTTAAAACAAGCAATGCATTGGCATTGATGCGTAAAGTAGGGTTAGACGTTTAAATGCTTTATCCCTATATCGATCCAGCAGCCATCCGTTTTGGAAATTTTGCTATTCACTGGTATGGATTGATGTATGTTGTCGGTCTTCTTGTTGGATACTGGCTCGGACGCATTCGCGCTGCAAAACAAAACTCTGGTTGGAATCCAGATGATCTTGCAGATATGTTTTTTTATGGAGCTCTTGGAGTCATGCTCGGTGGCCGCGTTGGTTACGTTCTTTTCTACAACTTCAGTGAGCTTCTTCATGATCCACTTATGCTGTTCCGCGTGTGGCAGGGTGGAATGTCGTTTCATGGTGGAATACTAGGAGTGGCTTTTTCTATGTGGTTGTACGCCCGGAGAAACCGTCGAGCGTTTTTTGAAGTCACAGACTTTATGATTCCACTCGTTCCAATTGGATTGGGCGCTGGACGTATCGGCAATTTCATCAATGGGGAATTATGGGGACGCCCAACAAATGCAGATTGGGGAATGATTTTCCCACATGTCGACAGCGCGCTGCGTCACCCATCCATGTTATACCAAGCGATGCTAGAGGGAGTCATCCTGTTTGTCATTGTGTGGACCTACTCCGCTCGACCTCGCCCAAGGATGGCAGTCTCAGGCCTATTTCTCTCATGTTACGGAATATTTCGATTTGGAGTCGAATTTGTTCGCCAACCTGATGCCCACATTGGCTTTGTTGCCTTCGGGTGGGTTACCATGGGCCATCTGCTCTCATCACCCATGATCGTACTTGGAGTACTGTTTATGGTATTAGCGCATAAAAATCGTCTAGTGCTATTGAAGTAGCCGCCGGAGAGAAAAATAACAAAATTTAGAAGTCCCTTTTGTGCTGTGCACGAATCCCATTCTGATCCATTATCCCGTCGTCTCAGCAACCCTCTCCAGTACTGGAATATTAACATGCTCCCCTAAACTTACCCGGTTAAGGTCAAGATCAGGATTATATTGACGAAGGAGCCAGACGGGAACTTGATATTTTTTCAGAGCAAGACCCCAAACTGATTCTCCTCGCTGCACTGTGTGAGGGTGCGTATCACGAATACGAAACTGATTGAAAAATTTTTCCTGCAACCCTTGATGATAGGAAAGACGCCTTGATTCAAAAACTTCTTCAGTTACGCGAGAAAAAACTAACTTCAATCGCGTACCACTAACAACGTGTTCCCCAAAATCCATGGCATTGATAGTGCGAAGATTTTGGGTTCGAATTCTAAGCCACTCGGCATAATGCCCAAGGGTTTCTAGTGCATGTACTTCAATGGTCTGATCTGAAGCGACTGTATAATCGCTAGGATCAGCAGAAAGCATAACCTGAACCGAGGCCAGAACATTTTCATCAAGTTCACCTCTAGTTTTTTGTTGCTGATGTTTCATCTCGTTCAGTGCATTCGTCGTTCTATTAAGTGCCCCTGCATCAGCCTGAATCTGTACAGTTTTAGCCTCAGCAACAACTAAAATGCCAGGCGAGGCTAGATTTTTTTCCCTCAAACGCAGCACTTGTCCTATCTCAAGCTTATGCCGATTTTGTAGTGGGTTCAACCTGAGTAATGTTGGTTCACCAATACCAAAACGTTGTGTAATTCGATAGATTGAATCACCACGCCTAACCACATACTCCCCACTTTCAGGAATATGTTCTTGTGTCACAGACTTAGTACGCGTATTACCCCTTTTCTCTGTAGGCAGAACAATGTTTTGCCCTACATAGATGAGATGCTTACCATTGATCCTATTTAGGCTCACCAAGGCTTCAACACGAACACCATATTGTGCAGCAATCCCAGACAGCGTATCTCCTTGGCGAACGCGATGAGACCGATCACGTTTTTGCCTGACAAAACGCTCACTAGAAGGAATATTGGTGAGCATGACAGATATATCAGAATTCACATGAGCACTAGGCAAGCGTAGCTGAAAGTTTCGAGGAACATACTTTCTTCCTGTCCAGACTGCCTCTCTAAGTGCAGGATTATATTTTTGTAGTGTGGCACGACCTATGTTAAGCGCTACTTCTAATGTTTTCACGTCGAGATACTCGGGAACCGTCACAATCATCATACTTGCAGGCAAATCCCTCTCAAGATGTCCAAAATAAGTAACCGCATTCCTGTCCACGTCTAGGGCGGCAAGAAAGGCAGGATAGAAGTTTCGAGAAGCAAAGCCAAAAGTGCGCCCCCTATAACGTTCAATGATGGTTTCGATATTGTGTGTTTTCAGGCTGCGAATAGCTCGCCGCATACCTGCTACTCCATGGTTATAGGCGGTCAGCGCCAATGGCCAGTGCCCCAACGTGGCATAGTTTCGTTCAAGCAACTGCACCGCCGCAACTGTCGCCATATATGGATCTTGACGCTCGTCGACAACATTATCAATGCGCATAAACCTCTGTCCAGTTGAACGAGTGAACTGCCACAGCCCAACAGCCCCAGCATGCGAAGATGCATTCGGATTAAAAGACGATTCCACATGAGGAAGCACGGCAAGCTCTGCTGGCAAGTTTTGCTCTGAAAGAGTCTGAAGAATATGTGGAACCCATGCTCCAGAACGAATCAATCCTTCTCGAAACTTATCGGCCTGACCTTGTTGAAACCGTAGTTGCTGCGCAGCACTGCGTAAGGTCGTATTGCTCACATCAGCTGGCCAAAGCGACAGAAGACGCTCCTCTTCTGTACTCAGGTTAGAACGTTTTCCTCGAGCCAATAAGCGAAGTATTTGAGCGTGTCGATCTTTGGCTGATTTGATTGCTTTATCACGAGCACGATGGTTTTGATTGGCAGGGAGACTGATAACTTCATATACAACATCAAGATGTTTGGAATCATGGATAAATCCATGACCAGTATCAATCTCTGTATACACTCGAGTCCAAAATTTCACCGCCGGATCAAGCTCTGCCGCCCGAGGAAACAAAGCAAGATTTGTTCCAGCTTCAACTGACACTGCAAACATCAGAGAGAACAGGAGGAAAAAAAATATCTTCATGACTTTTCCGTACAATTACACATTACTTGAAAATAGAGTGGCGTGAAAAACTCTGCCTATGTAATGTCAGGCTCCCTTATCAAAGATTCTTGGACATATATTTGCTGCCAAGTTCCTAGCAAGTACCCATACTTTAGATGCACACTACATAAACAATATACTACTCGAACACTTAGAGACAAGCTGTCTTTATCCTAGTTTTAAAAATTATCACCTCTCGACATCTTATACCTTGAGTCAGAATGTCTGGAGGTGACGATTTCACGACGGATCCATATGCTTAAACAAATCACCTTTTCCCAGAATTACAGTGGAAATAAAAACAACAAACCTCCAAGTCATCTGCGCTGCTGTTGGCATACCAAAGCCTTGCACGACATTGCATAATAAGCCACCCATGTAGTTGAAAAGCTAGAGCCTGGCACTAGATACGTCGAATGGCAACGATTCGTCCAATCAAGTTCTTGGGCAGATCCCTTGGAGGAGAAACTAATTGGATACGTGAACCAACGCCTTGAACTAACCAAATCCCTTCAGATGTGCGAACAACTCCCTTGACGCGAAGAGCGATAAGCTTTTGTAACTGTAGTATAAGTGAATCTTTCGAAATTCCACTTTTGATTATAATTTCCTCTGCTACAAATTGTTCATGTGTGTGAGGAATGATATCTCGTTTTTTTCTGACGTTTAATCTTCCTTCATCATCAGGATGTGGGGGAAATAAGATTGCGGAGTCAACTTTCCCATTCACACTATGGAGAATTGGAGTTCCCGGTGCCATATCCGCGAGCATAGATTCGACCCGGCGGACAGCTTTTTCCGTTACTAAATCTATTTTGTTCACTACCAACAAATCGGCCGATGAAATCTGTTGCTCCGTAGTGCCTTCAATATCTCGCCCTTCCACAAACTGTTCGGCATTAACAACGACAACAGCTAGCGCTTCTCCAACCCAGTGAACAACGGGTTCCCGCCAAAAGGTAACCAGCGTTTCGAAAGGAAGAGCAACACCCGATGTCTCGACAATTATACGATCTGGGTTGTGAAGTTTCCACAAATCATGAAGAGTCGTAAGTAATTCATTGGACAATTGGCAGCAAACACACCCACCTTCTAGTTCAACATAATGAGCATTGCTTTCTTGACCAAAAATCGCTTTGTCGATTCCCAGCTCACCAAATTCATTAGACACCACGGCCATACGATAACCACAGGCTTGAGCCTCATGTAGCAAATGGCGAATCAGTGTCGTTTTTCCAGCTCCCAAAAATCCAGAGACAACGAGCGCTGGAACGCCGATCGAAGGGACAGGTTGAAGCGAACTTGATTCTAAGCTCTGATCAAACACCTTTGAGTCACCTTTCTATTCTGTTGAAAATAAGCTTTACCGCTTGGCGATCACATTCATTCGTCTCTATTTTACTGATGTCGCTCATCACTTGCTAGAATCTATGTTATTGTTTGACTTTGTTAGAATGGAGAGGAAAGAAAAACGCCTAAGAACTCTCCTTCCCCATCACAATACTGTCAAGTAAACATTATGGCCCTACACAATTGAAAGTGTATTTTACAAATCATGGTTGAACAATATCGTCGCGGAAAAAAAAAAGGATTACTTCTTGGCAATCATCAAAGATGTTGGGTGTGGGGAAGGAATGTGGTTTTAGAAACTCTACGTGCTGGCCATTGGCCAATTCTAGAATTGTATTGTTCAGATCAACTTGAGCTTGATGAAATGAAAGAGGTTCATTTGTTAGCGAAGCAGAATAATATTGAGGTACATTTTGAAACAAACACATCACTTCACAAACGCTGTCATTCAGCAGAACATCAAGGACACCTAGCGAAAATGCCTCCCTTCCCATACGCAGAGTCTTTATCTCTTTTAACTCGACTCATCAAGACCATAAAATATCCTTTGCTTGTAATTTGTGATGCTATTCAGGATCCTTACAATTTGGGGGCTTTAATACGTTCAGCTGAAGCACTTGGTGTTGATGGCATCTTTATCGGTACAACTCATCAGGTTGGAGTGACCAGTATTGTCGCACGAAGTTCTGCCGGAGCTGTAAACCACATCCCCATCTCACGCACTGAAAACCTTGAAGAAATCATTGATGTGGCAAAGAGTCACGGAATTCAAGTAATTGGCACACATGACACCTCCGGGATCCCTGCATTTGAGTGTAACCTTAAAAAACCCACGGTAATGATTATCGGCAATGAAGGCCATGGAATGCGCGATTCCCTGCGCAATCGAAGCGATCAGCTGATTCATATCCCACAACATGGTGCGATCTCATCACTTAACGCAGCTGTATCAGCTGGAATTTTGTTTTATGAAACGCGTCGCCAGAGAAAACAGAAAAAATAAATTCGTTTTAACCTTAGGTTGAGGAATACGGCATTGGCAATTTCAATCGCATCAAATCAACAAGGCGACCAGCCTGTTGTGCCAACGTCTTGGATTCAAGGAGAAATTGCCTTTCATTGTGGCTGAAATCTAGCCCTGCAGATAAGCTATTAACCAATACCAGATCACTGATTTTACCCGCTGCAATTAGCTGATATTGATCGTCAGCTCTCTGCGAAATGAGATATTCTTTTGCTGCGTGCGCTAAGTGCCCAAGCAATACGGGATCTAGGGTTTTTGCGTTGTCTTCAGGAAGGAGAGATATTTTAGCCTGCCTATAGCTGGTAGAAACCTCCTGCTCCTCGTAATGACAACGATTAAATCCTTGCAATATAATATTATATCGACCATCAGATAGTTTTTTCGCGCTGACCATCCGGCCAACAGTACCTCGATCAAAAATCTGAGGCGATTCATCATAATGATCTTCCCAACCCTCTTTTAACAACGCCATCCCTACACACTGCCCTCGCGATAACACATCGTGCACCATTTCACAATAACGAGACTCAAAAACATGCAGTGGCAGATATGTATATGGAAACAAAACAACATTCGGCAATGGAAAGAGGGGAATTATAGCTGGGATGAGGAAGGGGAATTTTTGAGATGAGGAAAAGTCAGATGACATATAAGTTAAAAGCACCGAAGAGTTTTTCAATATCCCAGCAGAAAACCATCAACGCGCCCCCTCTGTGCCAACGTGAAACAAAACTTCATTGAACCAACAGCTAATCAAGCATCGCAAATTCATTAAACTATTCATCTCATTCCAACAAAATTCAGGCAAATCATCACAGCAAACTCATCTGCATGATAGAAGAAACAACCCGGCAGCTACAGCAAACATTCATCACAAATGAGCCCAAAGTTTATACATGGGCATGCAAATAAGTATCTACTCCCTGCGCATTATAGACACCTAAATCAAATTTGTATTTGCTCACCAGGCCAGCGATAAAAAATGGGATTTCATGAAAATCTGCAACAGAATGATACACAGAAATTGCAAGCTTTGGATGAAATTTACGTATTGTTTTTTGAGCGCCTAAAAGAACATCTAATTCAGCGCCTTCCACGTCTAGCTTTATGAGATCCACTCGTTCAACTCTATATTTTGAAACAAAGTCATCAATTGCAATTGAGTCTTCTAAATTTTCTCCACGAGAAACTATTCTACTGCGAGGCCCATCATAAAGAAAGCTCATTTTCCCTGTTTTTCCAGATAAGATAAATGGGTGAATTTCTATCTGATTGCTAAATATCTTTCCTCGATGATTGGGATCAAATGAGTAAACTTTCCCCGTATTACCAGACAAAGAAATGTATTTCTCATTTTCATTCCCAAATGCTCCCCCTCCATTAAGAACTACATCCCCCGGACCAATCATTATTCGATCGTAAAATTTACACCAATCATCAATAATGTTTTGTTCTCCAATAGCCTTTACATTTCTCTCTTCGATACAGTCAATGTAAATTTTAAGTTTTCCATCGTTTGCTATTTGAAAAAGACTAATAAACTCATCGCCAAACCGCTGTCCTGTTATGTTCAGCTTACAGTCTCTGTCGTATACATTGAAATCATGATAATTATTGAACATCAAGTTTTGATTTTTAAAATCAGAGTAGATGCTGTTCCAGAACCTAGAAGCAACACAAACTACAATTTTCCTGGTTTCAGATTTTACCTCACTTGGGTGGATAATTTTGAGACCGTTGAAAAACCCTTTTTTATGCTTGTCAATAAAATTAAGAACTTTTACATCACTTCGATGCCTTTTCGTTTGATCAAAAAAAATCTGCCCAAACGAACCAGCGCCATATATGTATAAATGTTCATTTTTCCCGATTTGCTTCAGATCATTTAAATAACGCATTGTCCTTTAGAGCAGCCCTAAAGCATCTCCTTGAAATGGGAGAATCTAACTCTCGAATAATGTATTTGCTCCCTCGTTGAAAGTCCTCTGCACACAGCTTTCATTCTATCAAAAAAAGATATATCCCCAACGGTACTCCTAGGAGAAAATGGAAACCCTTCAAAAAATAACGTTTTCTTCATATAGTTTGGTGGGATAGTAGGTATGTATATTGACAATCTCCCTACCTGGTTTTCTCTATGTCTAACGGGTAACACCTCGTGATATACCTGGGATTGGTCTAAAAAAACTAAATCTCCATATTCATAATAGTCATCTAAAAAACAATCCCTGTTGTCATCTTCATAGTAAACCTTAATGCCTCCTTCATCATAGTCCTTACTTTTCTCTGACAATATTAAAAAACAAGCCAACTCGCCATAGTAATCTATATGTTTAAAGTGAGATTCATTGTTTCTATACCAATAGACCGCCTGCCATGAATGAAAAACCTGCAGGTCAACTACTTTCATAAAATCCTTAGGATCAAGATTCTTTAGCATGCAATAATATTGATAATAATCGTGATATTGATAAATCTTGTTCTTAATAAACATACACGATCTAAGAAGACTGACTACAAATTTCGGGTATATATATGGCGAGTTTAAATAATAAAATATTCTTGAGTTTCCCTCTCTCGAAGTTTTAATAAAAATGTCTTTATTCTGAGATTCCGTATAAAAGTCTCGAATTTTAATGGCAGTTTCTTTACTTAAAAAATTTTTTATAATGACAAAAGACTTGTTAGCATGAAACAATTCCTGCGAAGCTAGCCTTCTAAAATCTATGCCATTTAATCGATCCTCGTTAAATGAAAATTGTTGATTTTCAAAATCAAAATTCAATAATTCCTTCATGCATAGAACCTCTCAGGTGCTCCTTTGTTAGATTAATGCATTGCTATGCCATATTTGTACTTTTCCGCCCTTCTCCTCTATAACCTTAACGATAAATTCAATTTCCTGTCTCTCTATACTCCAAATGTTTTTCAATATCTCTATAGGATGCACATCAATTAAGATGGCACCTTACTTAACACCTATAGAACCCCCCTCTAGAAAGTTCTGAACTATCTCCGCAACCAATGTCGCTGCCGTGCATAGGCTACGGCATCCATTCGTTTATGGACGGAGAGTTTTTCCAACAAATTGTGGACGTGGTTCTTCACCGTTTGAGTTTCAATATTCAGGCGTCCCGCTATTTCCTTATTGCTCAGATTTTCGGCAAGTAGCTCAATCACCTCGAACTCTCTAGCTGTTAATTGCGCGTTTTCCCTTGCATCTAGACATTTTTCCCTGGCAAAATCGCGTATTCGAGAAAACAAAAATGCCGCAAATCGATCCGAACACCATGAATTCCCATTTGCAACTGCGGTAACTATATGCACTAGGTCATCGACAGAGGCATCCGTTGAGATGTAGCCTGCAGCGCCAGATTCAAGGCATGGGACAATGTCATTTTCATGATCCCTCACCCCAAACCAGACAACTTTGACGGGACATGAGCCTGCAGAAAGAGTTGACAGTGGAGGAAGACCATCACGGCTAAACAGTTTGTAATCTAGAAGAGCTACATCGACCAATCCCTTTTCTTTCAATGAAATGATCTTCTCCCAACAATCCGATACCCCAGAAAGTGTTATCTGAAGTTCATCTCTCTTACGCTCAGACAATAACTTCACTAGCCCATCACAAAACAGGCGGTCTTCCGAAAATATAAACACGCGAATGTTATGCATCATATCTAATCCTTCACGTCACAAGAAAGACACCTAGCCATCATGAAAATGGGTACAATCCGCGTCATACAAAACCAAAGGCTCAGAAAAAACACATCAAAATCACGAGAAAATGGCAACGTACCGAGAGCATATCCACTGCCTATATTTTTCATCTGTCCTATCAAGATATGGACAGAAGTTCTTTATAGTTCTTCGGCTGTCGATCTCCAAATAAGTGGTTTCGCGAAGTTACAGTTTTATCTCTTGCTCGTTCCAGATCTATGGACACTACATCCACATGGGTTTTTGTAGCAGGTGCACGTGAAAGGATTTCTCCGTTCACATCAACAATCAACGAACTCCCCGTAAACGTTAAGGAACCTTCAGTACCAATACGATTTGCCGTCACGATAAACACACGGTTGGCAATCGAATGAAATGGTATACCTTGCTGAGCCAGCCCCGGAAGAATCAGGTTTGATGGATGACAAATGATATCAACACCCTTCAACGCAAGAATTTTCCACACTTCTGCAAAGAACCAGTCGTAACACACAAGAAGCCCCAAGGTCGCGTCCTGTCGTTGAAAAACAGGAAGACCCTTATCTCCTGGACAGAAATAGTCCTTCTCGTTCATAAAAAGATGCATTTTTCGATAACGTCCCACGTATCCCTCTGGCCCTATCAGCACAGCTGAGTTATATAACGTGTTCCCGGAACGCTCATTGAACCCCGTCACAATATCCAAGCCATACTCGCGACATCTGGTGTTGAGGAAAGAGAGGAAGCGACTATTTTCAACACGCTCTGAACTATCAAACGCCTCTTTCTTCGAACGAAAATTATACCCAGAGTTACAGAGTTCAGGAAGAACAACAAGGTCAGCTTCTCTACACAAAGGGAATAGAGCCTCAAGACGAACAATCGTTTCCGTAAGATCACACAAAGCAGGAGAAAACTGGACATATGCCACATTCATCTCTTGCTACCCCTGACTAATTTGATACTTAAAAATATTTTCCCATACATCTCAGTAATTTTCCCCATTATGCCTCCACCAAGATTGGCTCACCAAATCCAGTACTAGATGTACATTCCATATGGATCAAAGTTGAACCTTTCGATCTATTGCATATCTTGAGCTACCATTTTACGCTAACTTTACGCCGAGTGGGTGTTTTGGGTTCTTTTTCGATGTCTTCCTGATGGGCCCTGTCAAAACGGTCTGTTGCCAAGGCTCAGGCGATAAACAAAAATTTCTCATACTCCTTGACGTAACGGGGAGAGAAGGAGTTCCAAGCTCTAGAAATCGTATACGCACAGCGTCTCCAACCATAGCCAAGGGACGAGTTAGCAAACAATAGGGAGGTGTCAAAAATCGTTTGGCTGGCCACCTCAGATAAAAATAAAATTCCCTGTTCAATGGAGAGGTGGTCAGCTAATGCAAAAATGCTCTGACCCCCGCGTTAAAATATTCAACTCCCTACAATCCCAATATTATATGGGCAGGCTAAATGGGTGGAGAAAGAGTCACTGATATAACCAATGCACCCTACCAAGATTCACTCGAATCAAACATCTACGGACTTGGAAACGAGCTGTACCGTCTTTCCCAACATCACCTCCCAATCATGTTCACTAAAAGCTGGGTCCACGACAAAGTTCTCAGTTACTGCCTTAGGAACGAATCATTCAAGCTCCGGCTATTTCAATTCATTGATGTCCTACCAAGCCTCCATACTCCCGTTCAGCTTCTGAAAATATTACGTGAGTATTTTTCCGATGAGTCAATTGCAAAATCAATAAGAGTTGCTATCAATTTACTTCCCCACAGTCAGATCAGCGCGGAACTCGTAAGCAGGCTAGTCCTTCGACAAGCACAATCATTCGCACGCCAATTTATGGTGGCCGACACTATTTCAAAATCACTGAGGCCGCTAAATAAACTATGGGATCAAGGGAGAGCATTCTCGGTGGACCTTCTTGGGGAGGAAGCAGTCAGCGAGAGAGAGGCAGATCAGTATTGTCAACATTATATCGATGCATTAACCATTCTGGATCGCTCACTCCGTACATGGAAGCCACAACCCATAATCGAGAACGATCAGCACGGCATACTTCCTCGAACAAATATTTCGGTAAAGCTTTCCTCTCTGTACTCCCAATTAAATCCGATTAGCCCAGAGGGAAGTTTTTGCGGCGTGGCTCCTCGCCTGCGTGCGATTCTAAGAACGGCTCAGGCCATTTCTGCAGCTATCACTATTGACATGGAAACCCACCAACTGAAAGACCTTGTCCTCGATATCATTCAACAGATTTTTTCTGAAGATGAGTTCCTATCCTATCCATATGCTGGCGTTGCCATACAGGCCTATCTTAAAAATTCAGAACAGGACGTAAAAGACCTGATCTCCTGGACCTCACACCGAGGCCAACCATTTCATATTCGTCTCGTTAAAGGCGCATATTGGGATTATGAACAAATCATTGCAGCACAACGAGGGTGGCCAACACCAGTCTTCGAACAGAAGAGCGACACAGACGCTAATTTTGAAAAAATGACGAACCTTCTTCTTGATCACACCAACCTCCTCCGACCAGCCATTGGAAGCCACAATTTGAGGAGCATCGCTCATGCAGTGATATCGGCCCAACAACGTGGGATTTCAAAACATTCCTACGAAATTCAAATGCTGTACGGCATCGCCAACCCTTTAAAGGACGCACTCCACCACATCAACGTACGCCTTCGTGAGTACACCCCAATAGGAGATCTTCTCCACGGAATGGCATACCTTATCCGACGTTTGCTTGAAAATACCTCAAACGAATCCGTGCTTCCATCACAATTAGGCTCGCTTGAAAAGCTTGATAAGATTCTTCTTAACCCAACATCCATCAATAAGCAGCACAAACCCCACTCTCCTCTCAACAGTCCAGAGATAACAGACTTTTACAATGAGCCTCTAACTGATTTTTCAAAACCTTACGCCCGCATGGCACTGCAGAATGCTTTAAATTCAGCAAAAGATGATCTCAAAAAATTAAACACTCTAAATCAAGAAAGGTATATGGTCTCATCAAAAAAAAGCTTAACTTCACATAACCCTGCCAATTCCTCTGAAGTCATCGGTCGTATATGCATGGTCACACAACACGATGTTGATACCTCAATAAATCGAGCCAAAACCTCTCAGAATAAATGGGCCATGACAAATCCTAAGGCACGGGCAGAGATCTTATTCCAATCGGCAGAAGAACTTCGCAAAAGACGTTTTGAATTCGCCGCATGGGAAATTCTCGAAGTTGGAAGATCGTGGATGGAAGCCGATGCTGACGTTACTGAAGCCATTGATTTTCTTGAATTCTACGGACGAGAAATGTTCCGAATTGGCAATCTTTCTCGCCTCGGAAACTACCCTGGTGAATTGAACATCTACCAGTATCGGGCACGAGGCCTTGTCGCTGTTCTATCACCTTGGAACTTCCCTTTAGCCATTCCAACTGGAATGATCGCCTCCGCTCTCGTCACAGGTAACGGAGTACTGTTCAAACCATCAGAACGATCACTAATGTTGAGTGCAAAGCTTGCTGAAGTATTTTGGGCAAATGGCATTCCAGAGAACATTCTTCAGTTTCTTCCTGGTGGACCAGATATAGGCCAATACCTAGTCGAACATTCCAATATTCACGTCATCTCATTTACAGGATCAAAGCAAGTAGGGCTTCAGATCATTGAAACCGCAGCCAAACATCAACGTGCCCAGCGAAATGTGAAAAAGGTTGTAGCAGAAATGGGAGGTAAAAATGCCATAATCGTCGATGACACGGCTGACATGGACGAGGCCATTCGAGGAATAGTCAAATCTTCATTTGGCTTTCAAGGACAGAAATGTTCGGCCTGTTCTCGCCTTATTCTCCTATCAACAATCTACGAATCATTAGTCTCTCGTCTTGTCGAAGCAACGAAAAGTCTTTCGATTGGACCACCAGAGAATCCACGCCATCAGATTGGCCCTGTGATTGATCGCCGCGCGTTGGACACTATCACTGAATATATCGATCACGGAAAACAGGTTGCCGTTCAAGCGTTGCAGTGTAATGCATGGGAATCCGTACCAAACGACGGATGCTACGTGCCTCCTCAAATTTTTCTTAATGTCAGCCCAGGAAGTCGCTTAGCACAGGAAGAAATATTTGGGCCGGTTCTTTCTGTTCTGGTTGCTTCAAACTTCGAAGAAGCTCTCCAGATTGCTAACGATACCGAATATGGGCTGACCGCAGGATTATTTTCGCGAAGCCCACGAAACATCGCACGCGCAAAAGAGACCATTGAAGTTGGCAATCTTTACATTAATCGAGGAATTGTTGGCGCTTTGGTAGGCTGTCAGCCATTTGGAGGATTTCATCTTTCAGGCTGTGGCGCCAAAGCAGGTGGGCCCGACTACCTCAAACAATTTATGGTTGCCCAAGCAGTCACCGAGCAGACTCTCCGTAGAGGATTTGCTCCCCTTTCAAAAAAAATCTCCCAAGGATGATACACTTCCAAAATGAGTGATTTCTTTCCAGGCCTTGCTGGAGTTCCCGCCGCTCGATCAAAAATAAGCTACATCAATGGCCAGCAAGGCATTCTCGAATATAGAGGAATCCCAATTGAACAGTTGGCCAAACACAGCACGTTTTCTGAAACTGCCTACCTCCTACTATACGACCGCCTGCCCAACCAGAAGGAACTTGACCTGTTTGAAACCAATCTCCGTCATCATCGGTACCTCAGACACCAGCTCATCGATCTGATCAAGTGCCTCCCCAACGATGGGCACCCAATGGATGCACTGCAAGCAGCGGTAGCAGCCCTTGGGATGTTCTATCCTGCCCCCCCTGCCCAGAGTGAGGAAGAAAATTACTGGGCTGCTGTCAGATTGATTGCCAAGATTCCGACCATCATCGCGGCCTTTGCAAGACTCCGGAGAGGAAATGACCCGATACAACCACAAGATGACTTAACTCACACCGAAAATTTTCTCTACATGTGTTCAGGAAAAAGACAGAACACTGAGACATCAAGAGCATTGGATACCTGCCTCATTCTCCATGCAGAACACACCATGAATGCGTCAACCTTCAGCGGACTCGTAACGGCTTCAACCCTCTCAGATCCGTATACCGTCATTTCATCGGCCATAGGAACACTTAAAGGAAAGCTTCATGGCGGTGCCAATGAACAGGTCATCGGCATGCTCCATGCCATTGAGACCGCGAGTGACGTGACCACCTATATTAGTGAAAAACTTGAGGCTAAAGAACGCGTTATGGGATTCGGTCATCGAATTTACAAGGTGAAAGATCCTCGAGCTACATTTCTACAAAATATAGCACAGGACTTGTACAAACGATCTCCTGAATCTCATCTCTACGAGATCGCAATCGAAGTCGAACGAGTAATGGACGAGATGGTTGGACACAAAGCCATCTCAGCTAATGTCGACTTTTACTCTGGGCTGATCTATCACCAAATGGGAATCGATCCTGAGCTCTACACACCGGTGTTTGCCATAGCAAGAGTTTCCGGATGGCTCGCTCACTGCTTCGAGCAATACAAAGACAACCGCCTGTTCCGGCCAACCCAGATCTACGAAGGGCAGCGGAATCGTCCCTATGTAAAAATTAGAGATCGGACAACGCGGGCATCATAAGCCCAATGATCAAACAGTCAGGGACACCTGTTGATCAAATTTTCTGCTGCCTCTAGTTCATATCCTATAATTCCAAAGGCTTAGAAAGCATTGAATCAGTGTTGAGCTTACCCTCAGTAGAAAGAAAAAATGATTTATATCCAAAAAGCCTGAGGCCAGATTGGGAGAGGAAGGAGTGCGGAACAGGGGAAGTTACCAAGTGCACATGTCTAAGATAAATTCTTTTGCCAAAACCACAAACAACTAGCTTGACCAAAGCAACGACAAGGCCTCACGGTTTATCGAAATTATTCAAAAGCATAAAGAGGAGAAGAAACATGAATCGAACAGTAATGCCAGTTAAGGTTCACTCAGGACCCTATGTACTGTTCGAGTTGTTCAATCAGCTCGTTTTGCTCCTCCATCATAAGCATAAAAATATCTCGAACAGAAACAATGCCAACAAATTCCTCCCTATCGAAAACTAAAAGATGGCGACATCGATGTTGCTTCATCAATTTCAAGCAATCCGTAGCTGTCTCTTTTGGAGTAACCTTGAGCAAGTCGGTGGTCATCATTTCTTGCACACTGACCTTTTCCGGATCTTTGTGCTTTCCAACAACTCTTGTCATCAGGTCTCGCTCAGTAAGAATACCAACAATCTTAGAATCATCCGTAATAACTAATGCCCCAACGAACTCCTTTGTCATCACTTCCGCTGCTTCAAAACATGATCGATGTTCATCAATGGTTGCGACCTTTCGCACGATTGCCGACTCTATCGTCCACGACATGTTCTTCAGAGGGTTAAATTGCATTAGTTTTGCTCCCCTTACTCTATATTGAGACTCAAGACCATTTATTGCACCAGAAAAATCATTCCTAACACCATCTCACACTCAAAACATGTGATTGCAAACGAGACTCAATCGTATCACAGGTTAACGATAATTCCATTTTATCCCCCATCTTAGGTGGGAAAAACCAAACTTATTGCCCCTGATCATCTTGATAATTCGAACACAAAAGAAAGCATAAAATCCCTATGGGTGAACAACCTATTACCGCTCAATGAATATTAGTACTTTGTTCATGTACGCCCGCTATCGTTGAAACTCATAGAGCGAACCAAGGTTTAAAATTGCAGTCAACTCATCCAACGTTTCCTGACATTCCCTTAAAAACAATGGATCCGCAAGATCATCGATGTGAAGACGATCACGAAAATTTCTACTGATCCATCCCACCAAACACTCATAGAGCAATTCGGTCAATAGTACACTCTCATGCACATGAGAAATCTCCTCATCTGTCAGAACAACGCGAAGCCGTAAACAAGCAGGCCCACCCCCATTGAGCATGCTCTGTGCAAGATCAACATAACGCACATGCTGAATTCCACTACCTTCTACAAACTCATCAATGCATGTCAATGCTGAAGAAATCTCACAACACCGAGAAGGTGCAATGAGACACTGCGATTGATCGGGCAACGTCACCACTTGACTGTTGAAGACATAGGATTGAATTGCTTGATCAATCGTCAGTTGTCGATTTGTAGTTTGAATGGCTTTCAGCGTAATGCCATAACGTTCAGCACACATCTTCTGGATAGCAGAGATTGCTCCTGGCCCGTCTAGAAAGGCATCCTCGTGATACCACAGCAGGTTTCGATCCCCAGAACAAATGACATCATTATGGAAAACTCCCTGGTCAATCGCCACAGGGTTCTGTTGGATAAAGAGAGTGGCATCATTACGCAATTCGTGCAAACGTTTTACGGCCATAGCCGATTCTCTTGTTTGACGCGCTGGATATATGGTCGGATATTTAACTCCCTGCCTTGGAGTTTCACGCCCATAAACGAATATCTCCACCCCTGGCTCATTGTACAAGCGACAAAGACGCAAGTGATTTGCACTGCCTTCATCAGAAAGATAGAGACTTCCCGGAATAGGCTCGTGATGGGAAAAATGCCTGTCATCGCTAAAAATTCTCTTCAATACACGCCCAGTAAAAGGCGCTTCAATGGACCGATGAAACTCGCTCACAAGATTTGCGGGTGTGAAATGGACTCGCCCATCGCGGGTATCAGAGCTCGGTGACACCGTAGCTGCATTGGCAACCCACATTCCCGCTGAACTGAAGCACGAAAAAGGAAGTCGCATGTCTACTTGGTTAGCTTTCTCCACTATTTCTGCCTCAGTGCCAGCAAACCCTAATCGCCTAAGCATATTAAAATCAGGCCGCTCATGAGGAGGAAGAACACCCTGTTTGAGACCTAAATCATGCAGAGTTTTCATTTTTTTTAGGCCTTGAAAAGCGGCTTCTTTGGGGTTTGAGATGTTGAGCTGATTCTCTGTGGATGCAACGTTCCCATACGAAAGGCCTCCGTAGGAATGGGTCGGCCCAGAGAGCCCATCAAAATTCACCTCCCACGCGGTTGTACTCACAATGAGATCCCAGGAGTTAATTTTTCCGGCAGCTTAAGTAGCTGTTGTTCAAGAGAAGCGATGGGATAGGAACAGTATTGGGAAGCATAGTACCCACTCGGCCGATGATTTCCACTTTTCCCAATCCCTCCAAATGGCATCCGTCCGCTGGCCCCTGTTAAGGGATAGTTCCAATTTACGATGCCAGTACGTACACCGCAATAGAACTTCTCATACATTGCTGATTCATCGGAGAAGATCCCTGCCGCCAACCCATAAGCTGTCCTATTTGCCTCTGCGATAAGTTGCTCAAATGTCTGCACACGAACTATCTGCAAAAGAGGCCCAAATAACTCATCATCCGATCTTTGATTTGCATACGTCATGTCGATTAGGCCCGGTGTCAACATCGCATCACCATTCATACGGTTCATCTCAACAAGACAAACCCCACCTTGATTGCGCAAGCTCTCCTGAGCACTCAGAAGTCTATCCACTGCGTGAGTGGAAATCACCGGTCCCATAAATGGTTCCGGAATAGTGTCATAGGACCCAATACGTATCACTTTCATCATGCTAACGAGACGGTCAAGAAATCGATCACTCTTCTCATCCTGAAAGACGATGAGGCGACGTGCGCAGGTACACCGCTGCCCCGATGTGATAAATGCCGATTGAATTGTCCAGTAAGCCGCAGCATTGACATCATCTACATCCACAACAGCAAGTGGGTTGTTCCCACCCATCTCCAGAGCGACAATCTTCTCTGGAAAACCTGCGAGTGCAAGATGGATGGACCTTCCTGTGTCATATCCCCCTGTAAAGAATACCCCGTTGATATCGAAATGATCGATCAAGGAGCGGCCCGTTTCGGCCCCCCCCTGAAGCATGTTGAAAACTCCTGCAGGAAGATCGGTGGTAAGCCACAGCTTTGCCAACTCTCTCCCTACTGCTGGCGCCAACTCGCTCGGTTTGAAAACAACGGTATTCCCAGCAATCAAGGCAGGCACCATATGAGCATTGGGAAGATGGCCAGGGAGATTAAATGGGCCAAGTATTGCAACGACTCCATGAGGTTTGCATCGAACTTCCGCACGTACTTGAGTAGAGTCGTTTTGAGAAAAAACATTGCACTCCTCATAGGCCTGTATGGATAGTGCAATCTTTGCCAACATCGATTCTACTTCTGTTCGAGATTCCCATAATGGCTTACCTGTGTCCTGTGATATGACGTGAACGAAGTGTTCCTTCCGTTCAGAAAGTTTGGATCGAAACGTCTCAAGATATGCTACCCGTTCGTGGGTCTTGAGCGCGGCCCACGAAACCGATGCCTTTCGAGCAGCCTGCACTGCCTGCTCAACTTCTATTTTCGTTGCAGCTGTCCCTTCCCACGTCGTTTCGCCCGAAGCAGGGTTTACCGAGAAAAACTCTTTCCCCATCCCCGAAACCCAGCGGTTCGCAATAACATGGGCCGGAGGTGCCATCACTTCACTGCCATTGATGAATGAACCTCATGGCGTTTTGAAGATGGGATGGGAGCATGTCGTATCCAATCCCCTTTTTTTACCCTTAGAGCAGATGCCACTTGGTGGCTTATTCTGACTTCACCGTCAACGGCCTTCTCGATGAGCCCTAAACAAGCACGAAATTCTCGATGGGTGTTACTGAGGAGACATCGTGTGTTCGCAGGTTCACCCAACGTCACCTTTGCAATTATCGATCGCCCAGATTCCTTTACGGTAAAAATCTCCTCCCTTGTGCAACGAACGATAGGACCAGCCTCAAAAATATCCACCATGGCGGTAGGCTTAAACCCCTCCGATTGTAAAAGACACAAGGCCGGAACCGTTTTCTCATGAACGTGGCCAATCACTCTTTGCGCTTCCTCTTGAAGTAAAGGAATGTATATTGGATGGCATGGCATCAACTCAGATACAAATGTCTTGTTCTGCATGCTCAAATAATCGGCTTTTGGAAAATCAACGTCGAAAAAATGTCGCCCGAGGGACTCCCAAAAAGCAGAATATCCCCACTCGTCGACAACGCCGCGCATTTCGGCAAGAACCACTGGTTCAAAAACATCTGGATGCTCGGCCATGAAGAGGAACCGTGACGAACTCAAAAGTCGGCCAAGCCCACGTGAGCCTTTTCCTGCATAATCTGGCCTCAAAAATAAGCTGCCAATCTCACAGCATTTCTCGTAGTGATCGACGAGATTGAGCACCCTGATCGCCTTACAGATTTTGAGCACCGTGGATTCAACATGCATAGTATCAATCCGATACGCGTAAAACGGCATTGCTCCCCCGGCTCCTGTCACAATGCCACACGTCCCAATGACTTTTTCTTCCTCAATCATCACAAACAGGAATGTTTGCCCTTTCCCCTCACGCATGAATTCAGCGAAGCTTTGATTGACCTCGTGAAGACGTTTTTCCAAATACTCTTTATCAGGAGGCAATGTGCTGAGACCAAACCCTGTCATCGATGCGAGTTGAAGCAATTGATCTAAATCCTCAGGCCTCGCAGGCCGAATAACAATCATCGTTCTCCTCTAAAATTTGAGAGACGCCTGATGGTCTGTTCCACAATCACTGTGACAGCATCGATATCCTCGTAGCAGACCGCGCCATACGGAATAAGAAACCGTACGCGAGAAAGTTTATGGCCTCCTATAAAACACAGTACTCCATCATCAAACAGAGCTTTAACGAGTTGTGCTGCTTTCTTCTGATTCCCTCCAAACGGAGTGAACGCAATCATTCCGCCAAACCCAAAAGGCCCAGCTATTACCTCAGGGTGACGTTGCTGGATAGACTTGAGCCTATCAATGAAGTAATTTCCAAACTCTAATATCTTTCCCTCTTCTCCAAAATAATTCCCGCTCAGGAGCTCTCGAAGAATGGCGCGGGCAGCAAAAATTGCTGACGTACTTCCGACAAACGTCTGGCTCAGCAATGGGCCCGAAGGGTTGAGCTTTTCTGTGAAGAGAGTTGCACACACCTGAAGAAGCTTCCCAACCGTCACCACATCCACATACTCGCCGAGACCAAAGTGTTGGAATGCAAACGGCTCGGTGGTCCGCCCAAAAGTCTGAATTTCATCGATCATGATGGAAACATTATGCTCCCGAAGGATATCCATGAGAGTGATGAAAAACTCTCGACTTCCTGGATACGCTCCTCCTTCACCTTGAATTAACTCAAAAACCATCACCGCATGCTTGTGAGGATGTCTCTGGAGATGATCTCGAAGATTTTGTGAAGCCTCATTCGTGCTTTTCATTGGGCGATCAGGATCAAAAAACGGCACGTAATCAACGGCCATAGTCTCTGGCAACCCGTGTCGATATTCCGGTCGGTCAGTGATCTGGGAAAGAGCTAGCGTACGGCCAGAAAAACCTCCTCGAAAAGCAAGAATTCTATTGGCTGGAGATTTCTGCTGATATACAATCTTAAGCGCATTCTCATTCGCCATCGCTCCACTCGTGGCCAAAAAACAATGAGTGAAACGAGCCTCCTTCCGGTTGCCTATTTCACACAATTCACGCGAAAGTTTGACTGCTTCAGCATTCTGTTGGAGATTCCCTTGCATGATAGTATCACTGAGGGCTGCATCAATCGCAGCCACAACAAGAGCAGGGTGGCTGTGCCCAAGCACATGGACACCAATGCCACTGATAAAGTCATACTTAACACTTCCATTGGCTAACTCAACCAATGATCCTTTTCCAATACCCGCCCCAATGTACGGAAGCATCAGAGATCGTCCGCGTAATTTTTCCGCCTCTTCAATCAACGCCATGCAAGAAGTATCAAGGAAGGAGATCGAAGGACGTGGCCCGGCCAATTGGTGTTGATAGGCTGAGAGAGCATCAAGGATCAATCTCTTAGCTTGGATAACACGCGGATCCTGCTGAAAGTGGTCAGCTACACATTGCCTGTTCAGTTGGTTACTCATAGGATTCGTCGGTTTACATCAGTGACACGATTGCACTGGTGAAAATGTCAGCTGCCCTACAGAAAGTTTCATGAGAAAAAGAGCAACAAGCTTAGCTCTTTCGGTCAAGCTGTTAACCTCGAGAAACTCCATTGGAGTATGAATGTCCCCTCCTCTTGCTCCAAGAGAATCCACCGTCGGTAAACCAGCCGCGGCCAAGATATTCCCATCAGACACTCCTGCCGTAGGATGCCACTCCAGCGACAATCCCAGTGGAACCCCACAGGTTTTGAGATCTTCAAGGAGGCTTGATGTCAAGGCATCAAGAACTTTTGGAGGCTTCCGAATGCCCCCATGCAACGTCACAGAAATACCTTCAGTGGTTTCAAGACTCGCAACAAGCCGATCAAGATGTTGTTGAACTGTCTGTTGGGAATCACTATGAGCAATTCGTACTCCAATCCGGCCAACAGCAAGATCTGGCACAACATTGACAGCACCATTACTCGACAATTGCGCCGCATTAATAATGATATCGTTATGGCTATTCTGCAAATCGCTCACCTCCATGATAAAACGAGCGAGAGCATGTGCCGCATTCCGTCCACGAAATGGGTCCCGTCCAACATGTGCAGAACGTCCTCTAATAACAACAGTATAGTCTCCGGCACCTTGTCGTTCACTGACTAGGTTTCCATTCACCAAACCTGATTCAAACAACAAACCAAGATGATACCGTTTGGCTCGTTCAATTAGCACAGAGGCCGATCCAGGAGAACCAATCTCTTCATCAGGATTGAGAAATACCTCCCATCCAATGTTCTCTGCAAAAGGACTTCTTTCGAACGCATTAAGTGCCATAAGAAGGATAACCAACCCACCCTTAGCATCCGCAACTCCCGGGCCCTGTAACCGCTGATCATCAATGCGTGTAACTGTTTGGAACTGATGATCTGCGGGATATACCGTATCAAGATGAATCCCCAATAAAATTTGGATTGGAGCCGTGGGCCGTTTCCGAACAAAGAGCATTCTTCCCAAGGGAATGTCTTCAGGTTCTCCTCTCGCATTAATCACCCTATGGGGATCGATAGCAATGTCTTCCATCTCACCTTCCAAGGCACTGAATGCTGTTCTAACACATGTTAGAAAATTACTAAGTCCTACTAGGTTATAACTGTGGGAGTTAATGTTTGCCCACTCGATGACAAGTTCACACATAGCATCGTGCTGTTGGTCTATCCAATCCAGATGCGATTCAAAATCCATCACCCTAAACTCCTCACTACTTCCTACAAGTACTTTCAAATATTTTATTTTCCACCGATATAATACACTCGTGCTATATCCCACCAATCAACATGAAATACCGCCTTACACCTTCACAATAACACTCTGGAATCATATCGGTCCCATAGGCAAGCCCAACAGAGCCATAATAAAATACTGTTCAAAGCATTCCTGTTTTTTCTCCACCTTTCATGCCTCCAGAAAGTTATGACCTCTTAATATCTCGTTCAATAGCTTAGGTTTTGATGTTCTTTTAATGCATGTACGTCGAAGGAAAAGAAAACCGCCAATTACCCAAACACCTAAATAGATCGTGTAATAATCGATCCAGCATTATTGAAAAATCTTGATGCGAAATTCATTCCATGTTCCCCCGAATAAAGTGTCAGGATAAAATGACTCTCGCACTCGAATTATATGACCATTCACGTAGCTTCGTACATAGTCAGGTAAAATGCACGAGCCCAGCACGAATGACTTGCATTGAAATCTGAGACATTCTCGTTGAAAAGCTCTAATGATAAATGAAGCATGCTTTGTCTTGTGAGGAAAAAAAATCCGGGCCATTATCCTATTGCAGAGTGATTCACAGTATTGCGAACAAGGCACCACTCTCACCTTTCGAAAATTAACACAACCCTCAGTCTCGTAGAGGTAGTACAAAAAACGGTAATGCCCAGATAACTACCAAGCCCATGAAAATGAGACTTCATCCAAATCACGCATCCCATCTCGATCAGCTAGCAGAAAAAAACGAAACAGATACGTCTCTTTGTCTTATCCCAGAATCACAGAGGTGCTGAACGAAAACGTAATGGTCTTCACACGCCGCGCTAATATTGAGAATCAGAAAGCTACTGAACTTTACGCAGAAACAGGAAGACGGGCACAACCCACCTCCCTGCCTAGAAGGAACGATTTCACATCACTGATTAGAGTTTTTTTGCGAGGGCAAGACCAAGCAGTTCGTCAGAATCTACATACCACTCCACGAGTTCAAAATTTGCATCCGCCAAAAGCTGTTCCGCTCGTTTCCGATCGTACTTTGTGCTGATCTCTGTCCGAATTTCTTCTCCATTCTCAAGGGAGAGCACAAGATCAAGATCTTGGAAGATAACCGCCTGACGTTTATTAGATCGGAGAAAAATCTCAATTCGAGATTCAACATGATTGAAGCGCGCAACATGATCAAAAGCATCGGGAGAAAAATCTGCCCTTACCATCTCTTGCATCACAGAGATCATGTTCTTGTTAAATTTCGCTGTGACTCCCTTAGAGTCATTGTATGCAGCTTCCAAACGATTGACTTCGGTGACGAACTGAACACTCAACAAGAAATGATCACCCAATTCCATTGCCTTATTAACTGATGAAAGAAACGCAGCTCCTGCGACATCATCCAAATTGCCAATCGTTCCGCCCAAAAAGACAACTAATCGCTTACCTCCATCTGGAATATGTTCAAGATGCGAGAGAAAGTCCCCGACAACTCCGTGAACCTTGAGAGCAGCATATTCTTCTACGAGTTCTTGTGAGACACGTCGCACGATCCCTTCACTTACGTCAAACGGAACGTAGAAATTGAGCTGCCCAGCACGATCCATAGCATCAAGCAATACGCGAGTTTTCGTCGCAGCACCCGATCCAAGCTCGACCAGTTCATCAGCGTCCGAACGCGCAATGATTTTATCAGCACATGTCACCAAAATCTGAAATTCGGTTCTGGTTTGGTAGTATTCAGGAAGTTCACAGATCTGTTCGAATAGCTCTGACCCTCGATCGTCATACAAATATTTTGTAGGCAAGACACGAGGAGATGAAAGAAGCCCGTTTCGTATTTCCGCTCGATCGATTGCAGGATCTTGCGTCGTTAGATGAACATCAATGGTAATATTGTCAGAGCCCACAGTCGTACGCATAAATTTCCACAAGTTTTAGATAAGAACGCTCACAGATCAGGATGGACAAAAAGCTTAGACCAAAGTTTGGAGCGCTCATTCTACACATTAAGAGACCGCTGTCAACAAAATCAGCAATCTCCAGAGGTTACACATGATCGATTGTCAAGAACGATACCCAAACGTAGTGTGAGGGAACTAAAACATGATAGCTAAACACACAAGCCGGGAAGCTTATTTGTTATACTGCATTCCCTAAGAGCGACAGATGATGACAACCCAACAGACGCAAGAAATATACATAGCTGCAAAAAAGCGTCGGACGTTTGCCATCATCAGCCACCCTGACGCTGGAAAGACAACCCTCACAGAAAAACTCCTCCTGTACTCTGGCATGCTCCGAACAGCAGGAATGGTTGGCGCGCGAAAGAGTCGAAAACTCGCGACATCAGACTGGATGGCCATGGAGCAGGAACGCGGGATCTCCATCACTGCATCAGCAATGCAATTCCCCTACAAAGACACTATTATTAATGTGCTTGATACGCCAGGACATCAAGACTTTTGTGAGGATACCTACCGCACCTTGACGGCAGCTGACAGCGCCATCATGGTCATTGACGCTGCCAAAGGTGTTGAGACCCAAACACGTAAGTTATTCGAAGTGTGCCGACTGAGAAGAATTCCAGTTCTCACTTTCATCAATAAAATGGATCTCGAAGGGCGCCCGCCCCTAGACTTGATGACTGAAGTAGAAGAGGTTTTGGGAATTCATGCCTCAGCAGTGAACTGGCCGGTAGGTTCTGGAAAAGAGTTTCGTGGCGTAGTTAATCGCGAACACCGTCAGTTGCTATTATTTACCAAAACAGCCTCTGCAGGGGCGAGCAAACCCGACCTTTTGGAACTATCATTGCATGATCCATCAGTAAAAGAGCAGCTTTCATCTGATGTCTGGAATCAGCTGGAACACGATTTAGAATTGCTAGAGGTGGCGGGAAACCCTTTCGTGCTCGATGCCTTCCAAAACAGCGAGATTACTCCAGTATTTTTTGGATCAGCACTCACTAATTTTGGAGTAGAATCGTTTTTCGACGCTTTTGTAAAGTTGGCACCGGCTGCCCAGGGAAGATTTGCTAATACACCAGACGGACAAGAAGTGTTCCTTGATCCAGCAGAAACCCCATTTAGCGCATATGTTTTTAAACTACAAGCGAACATGAACCCACGACATCGCGATAGCACTGCATTTTTGCGCATATGTTCTGGTCGTTTTGATCGAGATATGATCGTGAAACATCACCAAAGCAAAGGGAGAATCCGACTCTCTCGTCCACACAGCATGGTCGCTAAAGATCGTAACACACTTGATGTGGCTTATCCCGGCGACATCATTGGCATTATCAACCCTGGGGTCTTCCAGATTGGGGATACTATTTCGCTAACCGATGGTTTCAACTACAAACCGTTACCGCAGTTTCAACCTGAGGTGTTTGCTCGTGTACAACCAACAGATACTACAATGAGAAAATCGTTTGATAAGGGATTGAACCAACTGGTCCTAGAAGGCACGATTCAAATCTTGAGGACTTTAGACGATTCCGATTTCTTCATTGGCGCAGTCGGTCGCCTGCAGTTTGATGTTTTGAAATTTCGATTGACAAGTGAATATCGAGTTGACGTAGTTCTGGACATTATGAGCTATGAAGCCAGCGCATGGTTGGAAGGATCCATTGAGACCTTTAAAATTCCCAGTGATGAAACGATCGTCAAGGATGGCCGTGGACGCCCAGTCGTATTGTTCCGTTCTCCCTGGTCAAAAAACTACGCCCGAAAGCACAACCCAGATCATACGTTACTTGATATGGGCTAATATGGCAGAGATTACGGTGACCCGCATTGGTGACAATGAGTTTCGCGTCACTGTTGTTGAAGGAGGCAGCACCACTGTTCACAACGTAACAGCTTTGGATGAAGACAGCCATCGCTATGGTGTTGATGTATCAGCCGAGCACCTGATTGAGCTATCATTTGAATTTCTGCTTGAACGCGAACAAAAAGAATCGATCTTACCAAAATTTGATCTTCCCATCATCGAACACTACTTCCCGGAATATCCGCGCGCGATCATAAAACGGTTACGATGAGAAAATTCTGAGTGTGAGTCCTAGTTCACTAACAACCTTACACGCTACACTGCTCCAATGGTAGTGCCCCACACCATCATTTCATCGTCATTATCCAATCGAAAAAAGGAGTCCCTACGGTGATACAACGATGACGGATGGGACAATGCTCAGAACAGCCTTATTGGTAAAATCAATGATTGGGGCTGGATAGACCCCCAAGAGAATCACCGAAACGGCCGCAACGGTGAGCGAAATAATCGCAGGTCTTGAGATCTCTAGTGTGACATTTTCGTCAGGTTCTTTCATGTACATCATCATAACGACCTTCAAGTAAAAATACGCTGAGATTGCGGATCCGATCACACCGAGTACCGCTAGCCAAGCCAAGTCGGATTGAACTGCCCCCATAAAAACATAGAATTTTCCAACAAATCCTGCCGTCGGTGGAATACCCGCCAGTGCAAACATAAAGATAAGCATGATAAACGCAACGAGCCGATTGCGTTTGGCCAAACCTTCAAAATCTTTGATCTCATCACATTCCTCACCACCTTTTCGGAGTTGCATGACAACTCCGAAAGCCCCCATGTTCATGAACACATAGATCAACATATATAGCATTAAGCTAAAACTGCCCAAGTGGCTTCCCACGACAATGCCAATAAGCACATAACCGGCATGCGCAATGCTTGAATAGGCCAACATGCGCTTGATGTTGGTCTGAAGGAGGGCAACGATGTTGCCAAAAAAGATGGTGGCGACAGAGAGGAAGATAAGCAAGGTACGCCAATGCTCGTGAATTCCGCCAAATGCCTCTGTAAAGACTCTGAGAAAAATTGCAAAACTTGCCGCTTTCGATGCAACTGAAAGAAACGCTGTTATAGGTGTCGGCGCACCTTCATAGACATCTGGTGTCCACATGTGAAATGGAACAGCTGATACTTTGAATCCAAACCCCACGACGACCAAAATAAGTGCGAGAGTCCAGGCAGGATCTAGCCCCAACCCCACCAACATCAATCTCTGACCTATTTCTTCGAGGTTAGTGGTCCCAGCCAGCCCATAGAGTAGAGAAATACCGAACAACAAGATTCCAGATGAAAAGGATCCGAGGACAAAGTATTTTGCCGCAGCCTCCATAGATTTTTTCTGGAACCGCTTGAATCCCGCAAGAATATAAATCGAGAGCGCAGTCAATTCGAGACCCAAAAACACCAGCAACAAATCTCCAGCCGATGCCATGACCATCATCCCACACAAGGCAAAGAGCAAAAACGCGTAATACTCACCACCATTGATCCGTTCCTGCTCCAAATACTTTATCGAAAGCAAGATGGTTAGGGCTGATGCGCTATACAACAACAACTTAAAGAAATTGCTGTACGGATCGACCAAGAAGGTTCCACCCATCACCACTTTGTCGCCCCACATCGAATCAATGGTAAAAAATGCGGCGATAGCTATACCGAGAAGAGTTGTGATAGCAAAGGTATTTCCCTTTGATGATTTCGGCATGAAAGCTTCGATAAGAAGAACGAGACAGGCAAAGGATGCCACAACAAGCTCAGGTAAAATGCCTCCAACATCCGCAAGAGTGGGAATCATGATCCGTCAAACACCTGTGAGAATTTTATTGGTTGAGCTGATTGGATCTGAGTCAAAAGATGATCGACGCTAACCTCCATAAACCCTAAGAATGGCTTAGGATAAAAACCAATCCAAAACACTAAAACAAGCAACGGCAAGAGAGTCGAGAGTTCACGCATATTTAGATCGGCCACCGGAAGTTTGTTTTCTCTGGTATGTTCTCCCCATACAATGCGCTGTAGCATCCAGAGCATATAGGCGGCAGACAAGAGCACGCCTGGAAGTGCAATCGCAGCAATAATAATGTTGTATTCAGCAACTCCAACAAGAATAAGCAGTTCACCGATAAATCCGTTGGTGCCAGGAATTCCAAATGACGCGAACGAGAAGATTGCCAGCAGGGTCACATAGATTGGCATCTGTTGCCCAACCCCACTATTGACAGAAATCAGGCGGCTGTGTGTGCGGTCATAAATAATTCCAACGCAAAGGAACAAGGCCGCGGTCGTAATGCCATGATTGATCATCTGCAGGATAGCACCCTGAATTCCATGGGAATTGAAGACAAAGATTCCCAACGTAATGAAACCCATATGACCAACGCTGGAATAAGCAACCAGCTTTTTCATGTCAGTTTGTGCAAGAGCCATGTATGAACCATACAGAATGGCGACAAGCGAGAGGACAATAACCATGGGCGCAAACATGGTTGTAGCATCTGGAACCATCGGGAGACAGAAGCGCAAGAATCCATAGGTTCCCATTTTGAGAAGAACACTGGCGAGGATCACGCTTCCAGCCGTTGGTGCCTCCACGTGAGCATCGGGAAGCCACGTATGAAAAGGAAACATGGGAATTTTGATCGCAAATGCCACGAAAAATGCCAGAAATACCCAGAATTGTGCGGTAGGCGAGTATGTCGGCTTCATCAATGTCTGAATATCAAAAGTCTGTCCGCCAAGAAAGTACAGTACGAGAATTGCCACCAAAAGAAGCAGACTGCCAGCGAGAGTATACAGAAAAAATTTGACCGCAGAATAAATACGGCGCTGACCTCCCCACACCCCGATGAGCAGGTACATCGGAATCAACATGGCTTCCCAAAAGACGTAGAAGAGGACAAAGTCAAGGGCGCAAAACACACCAATCATCGAGGTCTCTAAAACCAAGATGACAATCATATACTCTTTGATACGACTTTGAATGGCTTGCCATGAGCAAAGAATGCACATTGGAGTTACAAGGGTGGTGAGGAGTATAAGAAGAACGCTTATTCCATCTACTCCCACGGAATAATTAATGTTAAATGCTTGAATCCACGGAACTCGTTCCACAAATTGCATCGCATATGTAGTGCTATCAAATCGTATCCAGAGTGGAAGGGATACAACGAAATCCGCAACCGTGATTCCCAACGCAACAAGCCGAATCCACCCCTCATCGCGAAGAAACGCGATAAACACTGCCCCTGCAAGCGGAAGAAAAATAATCCAGCTAAGAAGATGCTCCGTATATTCCATCAGAAGAAAGTGTACCCACTCATAATAATAAGGATGCCCAGTACGACTATCGTGGCGTAATGCTGCAGTTGGCCAGTTTGAATAACCCGCATAGCCTTGCTCCATTTGACAACCATGCTTGCCACACCATTCACCGATCGATCAATAACTTTGATGTCAAATGCCACACACCACTGTGCAAGCCTGATGTTTTGTGTGATGAGTATCGTTTGATATGCATTGCTAATCATA
>DCWI01000070.1 GCA_002328825.1 Nitrospiraceae bacterium UBA2166
AGCAAAAACCATCTTACCTATGTGACGACCATCACATACAGGAGAATGCCAGAAGTATTTTCTCCATCGAAGAACTACTCATGTTAAGATTTCCCAAGCTTCTTCGACCGGAATACGAAAAAATCCCATTTGAACAGCGGCTGAAGGCGACCAACACGTACGATCTGATAAAGCATGGGGTTTTCAGTTGCAGCTTCAATCATTGGCCTTGCCTTCGCAGAGTGGTCAAGAATAAGCTGAATCGTAGAAAAACCGGAAGGTCGCAGAATCTGTTGAATTGGATCAAATGTTGTATCTATCACAGGCCAATTTTCCCCTAATTCCTTTCGTATTCCTTTTCACAAACTTATTTGTTCAGAATATGTCGGGTTTGACATGGAGGCTTTCTTAATTTTCGCAAAATCTTCAGTCGTACGTATTCCTGTTGTTTCCTCAGGCAAGGGGAACCGATAGTCGCTAACTGCTTTGGCTAAGTCCCAGTTATAATGTTTGATAAATTGGCAATGACGCCTTGCTGACTCCTCACCAGAAAGGTAAGGAGTAACAAATTGCATCCATACTGTGACAGGAACACGATCCACGTTTCCACCTTCAACTGCACTAAAAAACCGCTCACGTCTAATCTTATGTAACCTCATTAATTAAAATACTGGAATGAGCCGACAACTTTTTTACGGTATTAACCGTGCTGTTAACGGCCAAGATTATCAACTAACTTCATAATTTATGTACACCACTACTGTGCTAGGGACTTTTTCACTTTTTCGTAGCTCTCTTCATTTTAACATCATGTTGCAATTGAGACCATTCAATTGATTGTGCAAGCACAGTCTCAGGATTGAAAATATCCTCAGCATCGGGTGCATAGTACTTGTGACGATAACCATTAGCACCTACTGGTTCATACTGTCCTACAATTTCTTCTCGACGGAAAGCAAGATCACTTACTGCGGCAATTAATTTCTTCAGGTCTTCAATTGTTGTATAAAGACCAAAGCTCGCTCGAGCCATTCCACGCTTTCGTTCTACTAGAGCTTCCACATTAGTGTCATCAGGATCTAAATCAACTTCCCATAGTTCTCGTTTTAATAATTCTCGCACATAGGGGTGCGCACAGAAGCAACCATTCCGCAATTGAATATTGTGATAATCATTAAGTGCGGCAGCTGTCAATCCGTGGTCAAATCCCTTGATGTTGAAGGAAATCGTACCGGTTCGGGGAATCTCGGAAGGGTTTGGCCCATATACAGTAACCCCATCTATAAGTGTAAGGTTATTCCAGGTATAATCGATCAAATTAATTTCCTTCTCACGGATCGTATCCATTCCAACCCGAATCAACAAATCAAGTGAAGCACCGAGTGTGATAGCACCAACAATATTTGGTGTGCCAGCCTCTTCTCGGTCAGGTAGATTATTTGTAAGTACATATTCTGCCAAACTAACATCGTCAACCATGCCACCACCGAGTTCAGAGGGACTGATAGCATTCAATAGAGTCTTTTTGGCAATTACAACACCAGGTGAACCCGGGGCATAAATCTTATGACCGGAAAATACAAGTACATCTAAATCGGCATCATCCATACACACAGGTGCATGTGCAATCATTTGTGACGCATCGACAATCGTATAAGCACCAACAGAGTGAACTAGTTTTGCTACTTCTTCCAAGGGAGTAATAGTACCTGTTACATTGCTAGCACCTGTAACCGCAACGTAATTAATTTTTTTGCCATACTTTTGAATACTTTCTTGTAAGCATTCCATACTAAAGCCGCCGTAGGACTCAAACTCACCCATACATGGAATATGGATTACTTGAGAGCTATGTTCGCGATGAGGTAAATCATTGGAATGGTGTTCCATTTCGGAAACCAGTACCAAATCACGTTCAGGGCGAATTTTTGAAAGACTTGTGGCCATACGGTTAAAGCCAGCAGTGGCACCATTTCCAGCAAAGAAAGCACAATACTTTTCTTCACTGGCGCCGACGAATTCAAGCACACACTTATGTGCCCATTCAAAAGCCTGTGATGCACCTTTTGCAGAATAGTGCAAATCTGAATGCGTACTGGCGTAATGCATCAGGAATTCATGCCCAACTTTAAAAGCGGGTTCCATCATAAGTGTTGAAGCAGCTGAATCTAGATATATGCGAGATCCACGTTTGCCGTCTACTGTCGGATACTGCGTATCTGTTCCGATGAAACTTGATTGCAGGGTAGAAAGTAGTTCGTGATTTTTCATATTTTTTCAGATTAATATAAATGTATCTTAATAATTAGCATGAATAAGATACAAACTCACTAATTATCCCTTACCAGTGTTTTTTTAGTTCAGTAAGTTAAATGAAAAAAATATTTAAGAAGTATAGGGAAATCAAAACCAGTCAAGGGAAGATTTTCCTATACTTTAACACGTGCGGATGGATCGAGACGTATTGCCGAGTGTCAGACCGGCAGAAAAGGCGGCGAGAAACCCATTTCCTCCCACCAACTCTGCAAGAGAAAAAGATAAGACTGAGCAGAAATAATAACAATTTTTCTCCCAGATGTTCCCAACCCCGAGAAAAGGCGGGAAATTGCCTATGACATTATGACAATGCGCAGTATTCGGTCGCTAATCTGCGTCAATGTTATATTCCTTGAAGGATTTTTTGCGTTTAGCCCGGCTCGTTTCCAGGCTAAATGCATATTCTTAGAGTTTGTTACGTATAGATATTGTAAATATCACAAATTCCATTGTTCATTTTTTAACTCAAAATGTGTCAGAAAATGAAGGGTAGATTCGTCTGATATTATTTTCTTTTATGCTCATGTGCGGTTGAAATTGTAATCTTTATATTATCCCAGTTATCTGTAGGAACAGTACAGTCGGCACCTAAGATGAACTTTTCTGGTGCATTATCCAAGACCTCTTTCACCATACGTTTAACTTCGTCTTTGTTCCCGTTGACAATCACTCCTTTTCTGTCGATGCCTCCCATATAAGGTCTACGAAACATATTGAAAGCTTCTTTTGCAGTTAGTTTTTCCGACCCTATTTCTAGGCTACAATTTACAACATGACCCGGATAATCTAAGAAAGGAGTTAAGTCGTTGTACCCACCATGGTAATCACAGATATGCAGGATATTGAATTCACATGATCTATTAATTTCTTCCATGAGGATAAGATCATAAGGTTTGATACAATCTTTGAATAAAGCAAAATCATCAAAACGAAAACTTTCACCTCCCTGTGTAGAATGATAAAATCCATCGATGCCCAATTTAATGCACTCTTTTACGAAAATCATTAAACTTTCCGTAATAATCTCTATTCCTTTTCTAGCTTTTTCGGGATCTTCTTTAATATTCTCCGTGATGTGGTCTTTGGATGTAAGCCCAGCGCACATAAAGGGAGAATAAAGCGTCATAATTACAAGAGCTTCTTTCTTAGCTTTCTTCACCAAACCATCAACGATATTCAACTGATCTTCATAAAAATCCTTTTTGTACAATGGCATATTTGCCCAGTCATCCGGCTTCTTGATTTCCGGTATAAAAGGAAAGTTATTTTCATATTGAATTTTCACAAAATCCATTCCTGTATGCTGATAAAACTCTATGTGCTTATCTATTGCCGCCTGACCTCGATGGTATATCTCATCAAAGTGCAGAAAGATTCCAGCAGGAATGTATTCTTGTTTCTTATCTTTGTTCAATAAACTTAAAACTGATTCTCTTTTATTCATCGTATGTCCTTTCTTTTCGATAATCTCTTAAATAATCACATTTCTCGTATAGGTAACACTTCGCATTTGTAACTTTCGATATGCTATTCAGAAAACCCCAAACCTCCTTTCAATATTTATCCGAGTTGCACTTAGTTTGCTTTCGACTTTTGCTCTAGTCTTAATAAACTTCGAAGTGTTGTGCTTGCTTTTAGAACTCTAACATTCTGATCTTTTGTAGCATAATGCTAGTTTTGAGTTTATCTTCGTACTACTTCAACTCACTGGACTTGTTTTTGAGTTCATCTATGAAACTCTTTTTCGTTTCCCATTAAGCTTCAATCTACTAACAGTTATCATCTGTAAACCAGCGTTTGAGCTGAAGGTTTTACACGTTTTCTCCACGTTTTAGCGTGGCTAAAATGCCGTTAAGCATTTCAAGTCTTTTTTCTTCGTCTTTGGGAAGTGTTTAGTGACGCGGATTAGTTTTATCAATGGATTCATGCAGCAGCTTTCGAATGTTACTATTAGGTTTCTTTTGATTGTCATACCACTTACTCATCATCCTATTTCATAGCCACGTTGAGCAAGCTGCATTCCTCCATATTGTAGCTAACTTTGTAGCTAACACGCAAGAAACCAGCTAAAATTGGCTGTTGTCTGGGGTTCAGCGTAGATATATGGTGCCGGGAGGGGCACCATCTGCCTTTATACTATCACCGCAATTTGGTGTTATTTGAGAAATGTCCGATGAATGAAGAGGAATTGGCGAGCCGCCATATTTGGGTACCGAAGGTGCGGGCGGCGGTGAAGGACCGAGCCTTGTGGCTGTTGTATCTCTATCGAAGTTTTTCCGAGATCCTGCCGGCGCAGGAGGTGGAGGCGCGCATGCGGGCAGCCATCCGCCAGTTTGGCGCCCGCAAGGGGCGCAATGACGCGGCCGGTTTCAATGCTGATAAATGGGCCGATAATCACAGGAACAAGGGCTCGGCCGATGTTTTTGACAGCAACCAAGTGCGTGGCACGGGCCATTATGAACAGCAGATGCAAATTTGCCCCCTGGTCGATCTGTGGCGTGAGGAAGGCTGCAGCGCGGTAGAAGTCTCGCTGCTATGTGATATCGCCATGGAAGGCGACCGGGGCCGGGCGGAATATCATGGCCTAAAAATGGAACTGCCGGCGACCCTGGCCGATGGCGCGTCATGCTGCCGGCTGATCGTCACCGATCCAACAGCATGAGCCGGGCCGGCATTGGCAATATCTATCTCGCCGGCCTTATGGGTAGCGGAAAATCTAGCCTGGGGCCATTGCTGGCGGAACGCATGGGACGGAGCTTCATCGATCTTGACGAAGCCATTTGTGCTGCCGATGGCCGCTCACTACATGATCTGGTCGCGGCGGAAGGGTGGCTTGGCTTCCGCATGCTGGAATATGATCTCGTCAAACAATGTGCCGGGCGCAATGATTTGGTGTTGGCCTTTGGAGGCGGCACGCCGCGCTATGCCTGGAACATGGACCGACTGGCCGGTAGCGGCATTATTGTCCTGCTCACTGCGGACCTGGAGGTCCTGGCGGCGCGTACTGGAGGAAACGAACGGCCAAGGGTCAATGCGAACCTAAGTCAAGCGCAGGACCTGGCGCGAATTTTGGCCGAACACAAAGACAGCTATTTGGCGGCCGCAGATATCCATTATTCAACCGACGCCGGCAAAAGTCTGGAAGAGGAAGTGGCGGAAATTCTAGACGCGGTTGACGCCTTTGTAGCGCAGGAACGTTAGTCTCTAATCTTGAATTTCATGGGTTTGTTCCGCCGCTGTCGTGATTGGTTGCTACCGTGACGTTGATTAGAGTCGAGTAGCCTTTGTACGTTTCCCCACTAGCAGTGCTCACAAAAGAGGTGAAGCTATGCACGATAAAGAATGGTCTAATCAAGGAATGTGGATCCTTCCGGGATAGTCTTGATGAGATTTGGTTAAGTGATTTGATCCTAGTATATGATTTCAAGCGGGATTGTTTGGATACGCATTGCAGATAGGAAACAATTTATCTATTTCATCTGGTCAGTGTTAAATGAAAAATGCTGACCCTATAAAAGCCTGCTAGTAGAGTCGATCTATAGCTATTAGAGAAAATTGATCAACTATTATTAAAAGAATGACCGCGCTATCTCATATAGCGTGTTACCCGCACCAAAGAAATATACAGAGACGAGCGATGACGCCAAAGTTCCTC
>DCWI01000050.1 GCA_002328825.1 Nitrospiraceae bacterium UBA2166
TCAGCATGTCGTGCTCCTCGTTAGGGGTAATTGAATGGAACATAGGAAGTGATCAGCGGTCAGCTACTCTTCTCATCACTTCTTCTTGTGAAATGGAGGCTTGGACACTATGGCAGGTATGGAACGGCAGCGTATGGTAACAGAGATCTTTGTTCCTAATTTTGAAAAAGGTGTTTTCACGTACCCCATACCGATGCCTTGTTGTCTGAGAGGAAAGAAATTTCCACTGGTCACTATACCAATGTTTTGCTTACCGGAAGAAATAGGGTAGTCGTGACGCGGTACCGCTGTTTGAAGCATTTCAAATGCGATGAGCTTCCGGGCTATTCCGGTATCTTTCTGTTTGAGAATAGCGTCTTTTCCGATAAAGTAGGGTTTTGAATATGCTACCACCCATTCAACTCCAGCTTCGAGTGGTGTCGAATCTTCTGAAATGTCATTTCCGTAAAGGAGAAATCCGGCTTCGAGACGAAGTAGGTCGCGAGCGCCCAATCCACAGGGTTTGATGCCTGCCGAACTCCCTGCTTCTAGCAGGGCAGTCCACACTTGCGGGAGATCGCGAGCCGGAAGATACAGCTCATAGCCATGTTCGCCGGTATATCCTGTGCGTGAGATGATTCCATGGGTTCCTAGAATTTCAGATTCAACACAGCCTCGTGGTGAGAGAGATGGAAGTGTGTTTCCAGTGCATTGTTGAAGAACGTCTTTTGATTTTGGTCCTTGGATCGCAAGCTGTCCCATAGTTGTTGTTTGATCACAAATCACACCGTTCGTGATCAGGCCTCGATCATCATGGTGTTGAAACCACTCCCATAGTTTCTGTCGATTTGATGCATTGGTGCATACTAAGAAACGATCGTCTGCAAGGCGGTATACGAAAACATCGTCAAGGATTCCACCATCATTGTTGCAAACCATAGAGTATTGAGCTTGTCCTGGGGTGAGTGCCTCGATGTCATTAGTGGTGAGGCGTTGGAGAAAAGGAATCCCGTCACCTTTCGCCATAAATCGGCCCATGTGTGACACGTCAAAGAGTCCGACAGCCGTCCGCACGGCCCGATATTCATCCAAAGAGCCTGAATAAGAAAGGGGCATGTCCCACCCCGTAAAATCTGTCATCTTGGCTTTCAGGCCAGTGTGATTAGCATGGAGAGGCGTGTGATGCATGGGTGGCATCATAACTCATAGGGCAGGGAAAAACGAGCCAATCAAACATCTGATTTGCCACAATTTCCAAACATTGTTTTTATCCCCTCACCAATGATTTATCAAGAAATGCTGGGGGAATTTGGAGTCTAATCTATGATATCGTTGAGTGATGAGAATCTAAAAAGAAGGAAGGAAACAAGTATGAAGTTTTCACTTCGGGTCGTGCTTAACCTTTTCCTTATTCTGTCTCTACCACCGGCGGTTTTTTCCCAGGATTCAGTGGCTGCAACATTCCTTAGGATCGTTGATGGTGATACCGTGATCATGATGGTCGAAGGTAAGAGAGAGTGGGTGCACTTGCTAGCTGTCGATGCACCTGAAGGCGTTCAACCTTGGGGGATGGTTGCGCTTAACGCACTAAAAATGCTGGTGGAAGGCCAGGACATTCGTATCGAGTTTGACAAAGAACAAAGAAATTATCAGGGGCACCTGTGGGGGTACTTATGGGTGGGAGATGTATTGCTTAACCGTGAGATGATTCTAAATGGGTATGCTCTGTGGGATCTTTGGCCTCCCAACAACCGGTATGATGATGAACTGCTCGAAGCAGAATTCCAAGCGCGCAAAGCATGGAGAGGGATGTGGAAAAGCCCCACGCCAGAGGGTGATGATAAACCGTTTGGTAACTAGGAAGATGATAAAAAGTTCTTCAGGGGTATTTTCCCCGTGATGTCCCGACCCATTACTCGACGTGCTTTGTTGGCATCTGTGATTCAGGCCACGGGAGTGGCTATGCTTGCGCCAAGTTTCGGTTGTACCGACAGGGGATCGTTGCAAGCTCTGAGGGAAGAACTACAAACATTACGGGGAGCACGGGTTGTTGTTCCTCCCTTGAAAGGTTTTCGTGATCTGCGAGGAGTCATTCACACACATTCCTATCTGTCCAGCGATAGCAATGGTCGCCCGGAAGAGTTTCTTGCAGGTGCTCAGCAGGCAAAGCTTGATTATTTGGTGATGACGGATCATTTTGATCCTAGGATTTTTACAGAAGGTCTGAAGGGACAGTATGGGGATTTGACAGTGATTAGCGGTGCCGAGTTTCCCTTAGGCTGTACGCGAAAGCGTGGGGTGACGCGCCGTTGTGGGAGTATTCTTGGGTTCGGATTTTCTTCTTCCCTAGCCCAGACCTTCAGTCCGGATTCGTATTCCAAGTCTGAGTTGATTGCTCAGATAAAACGTTATGGCGGTTTGGTGTTTTTAGGTCACGCTCGCGGTGTCCCCAACCTGCAGTATTTCGAGATGGTGCATGGTATGGAAGTGTTTAATATTGCTGACACCATGCGCGAGCGATATCTATCAGTTCCAGGGTTTATGATAAATCTTTTCGCAACTCAGCAGGAATATCACGAAGAATTGCTGCTGTCAGTGATTGAGCGTCCAAATTGGTTGCTTGCACGCTGGGATCAGTTAACTCGGACAGGGCATAGGTTCGTTGGCATTGGTGGAAACGATGCTCATCAGAACCTCAATGTATTGGGCGTACTCGTTGATCCCTATGGTTTGGTCTACCGGATTCTCAACACTCATGTTCTGGTCGATGTGCAAGATTCTGAGTCGGCTGCATCGCCGTCTGCCAATATAATTCTCGCCGCGCTTAGCCAAGGTCGATGCTATCTTGCATTTTCTCTACTATGTGATGCATCAGGGTTTCAGTTTTATGCAATTAACCCACTAGGAACGCCGATTGCTATGATGGGAGACGTGTGGGGGTATGTGCCTCGTTCACAGTTGGTGGTTCGTCTTCCTCGTGTCGGAGCGATTGAGATTTTCAAAAACGGAGTTCCTGAATTTCGAACAGTTGGGCGTGAGTTGGAATACACCCCATCGGGTCCGGGTGTGTACAGAGTCGAAGTGTTTCTCAAACTCCAACGGCGCTGGCGTCCATGGATTATTTCCAACCCAATTTATCTTTTGGAAGAGCGGTGAAAGAATCCGCCATCTTTGTTCTCGACTTGTGTCGAGGTCTACCATACAAG
>DCWI01000036.1:0-33884 GCA_002328825.1 Nitrospiraceae bacterium UBA2166
CGAAAATTAGAAAGTCTGCTCCGCGATGTAAGGCGTTGATGATAACATCCTTTAACTTCCCTTTCCCCAAAAGATATTTGGGGTGAACTGCATGGGGGCGTTGGAGTACTGTATCTAGAACAACAAGACCATCTGAGGTCGCGAGTTCTTGCAGCTCGATGACTGATTCCTCCTGAATTGCACGATGTGTTGTAGACGCACTGATCAATATGGCACAGTCAGAATCTTGCTTGACTCGATGGTTCAATTTTGACTTAGAGAGTTCTTCATCTAAGGAACGAAGAAACGTCGAAAGGTGGAGGGTGAGGGAATGAAATGAGATTGGTTCCCACACCTTATACACGAGGTTAGCAGCGTTTTGTGGAAGTACATGTGCTAGGTAGATCATGCCTGGTCGCCCGTCCGTGTTGATTTCTAGAGCAGCGATTAGATCGAAGCGAAGCATGGCGAGGTCTGTTAAGTCATCTTGGTTTAGAGATTCGTTGCGTAGGTGAGTGTGGATCATGCGAACGCCGCGTAGAGTGGATCGACCTAATCGATATTTTGAAATATCAGGGATGATTACTCTGCATTCATCGCCCACAAACACGTCTTCAATGACACCTCCGCGGCTAATCAAAACGCCAACTTGCCGTTTGATTTCGCGCGATAACCCAGCTAGGTAGGTCGCAAGTTCTACACTGATTACTTCGTGTGCAGAGACGCGGCGACGGTACACTTTTTTCAATCTGTGGAGTTGGCTGGGCTTCAAGCCATTGAGGTTTCCGTGTACAGTTGAAATTCTACTTATGCTCCTATGTGGCTAGGACATATGGTGAAAGTCCAGTTGTGGTTCTTTCTGTGGGCAGTGTATCTGGTTTTCTCGAAATCGCTGCTTAGCGAATGGTTCAGTGTTGAGAGGCGAAAAAATCCGGTGTTTATAGGAATTCCATCCTGCGGAAGCGATCATTGCGCCGTTGTCTGTGCAGTAGCGTAGTTCCGGGAAATATAGACGAAATTGATGTGTGGTTGCGTGCTCGCGCATTGTCGCGCGAAGTAGTGAATTGGCCGCGACCCCTCCAACTACAATGATATCAGAGATGTCATAGTATGCAGCCGCGTGGATCGTTTTCTGCATCAGTACTTGAATAATGGATGTTTGGTATCCAGCTGCAATGTCAGCTGGAGTCGTGTCTGGGTGATGTTCGTGTGAAGATTGTAAAAAATAACGTAAAGCGGTTTTGATGCCACTAAAACTAAAGTCAAATGATTGTTTTGATGGGTATGGGAGTGGAAATGGAGCTTTGTTGGGGTCGCCGGATTGAGCGAGCCTTTCGATTAACGGCCCCCCCGGATAGCCGAGTCCTAGCATCTTTGCGCCTTTGTCAAAGGCTTCACCTGCCGCGTCATCAAGGGTTCGACCGATCTGTTCATAATGTTCATAGGATTGCACTGCGTACAGGTTGGTGTGGCCGCCAGAAACGAGAAGTGCGATATGTGGAAAAGGGATTTTGGTTGTGCCTAGCCGAGCAGAAAAAAGATGGCCTTCTAGGTGGTGGACCCCAATCAGGGGAATGTTAGTCGCGTAGGCCAATGCTTTTCCAAATGAGAGGCCCACGAGGAGTGAACCAATCAATCCTGGTCCTTGTGTAACAGCAATGGCATGTAGGTGAGCGAGTTGAACATTTGCTTGGGTGATTGCTTCTCGAACCACACTATCCACAGTTTCAAGATGGACACGGGATGCAAATTCTGGTACCACGCCCCCATATGGGGCATGAACGGCCTCTTGCGTGTGAAGAACATCAGAGAGTACCTCATGGCCGTTTTTGACGACCGCCGCGGCAGTGTCGTCGCATGAAGTTTCAATGCCTAGAATGAGAGTATCACTCATGGTGATTACTCGAGGATAGCAATGGCGTAAAAGAAAGGGGGATATGGAGAAAGGGGATAAGTGGTTATATTTACGCCAAAGTAGGGATTACACGCTCGCAAGTACCTCTTCTTCAACTTCAACGAACTCAAGTGCTGTACCTCGAATGAAAACTTTGACTTTTCTTCCATCGCGGAAACGCCCTCTAATTAGTTCATCAGACAGCGGGTCACTAAGATATTTTTGAATGGCTCGTTTCATTGGTCTAGCACCATACAGCGGCTGATATCCTTCGTGAATAAGAAAGTTTTTCACGTCCTCGGGGATTTCTAGTTCAAGCCCTTGAGTGCACAAGCGGTTATGAATTTCCTGAAGTTGGATGTCAATGATCTGGTACAGGTGTTCTTTTTCAAGAGAGTGAAAGACTAAAACTTCGTCAACCCGATTGAGAAATTCTGGACTAAATGATTTGCGCAATTCCTCAAGAACATTATCTTGTTTTTGTTTCTGCATGTCCTCTTGGTCCTTTTGCTGGAATCCGAGCGTGCCGTCCTTCTGGAGCAACTTAGTTCCAATATTGGAAGTCATGATCACGACGGTGTTCCTGAAGTCAATTTTTCGACCAAGGCTATCTGTTAAGCATCCATCATCTAGAACTTGTAGCAATACGTTGAAAATATCGGGATGGGCTTTTTCTATTTCATCGAAGAGTACTACGGAATAGGGGCGTCGACGAATTTGCTCTGTTAATTTCCCTCCCTCTTCATAGCCCACATATCCTGGAGGAGCGCCAAAGAGGCGTGAACTGCTGAATTTCTCCATGTATTCCGACATGTCGACACGTATGAGGGCATCTTCAGACTCAAACAGAAAACCTGCGAGGGCACGTGCGAGTTCAGTTTTACCTACGCCCGTTGGGCCGAGAAAGATAAATGATCCTATTGGTTTTCTTGAATCTTTCAAACCTGCACGGGAACGGCGTAGTGGACGACAGACTGCGGAGACTGCTTCATCCTGTCCAATAACACGTTCGTGCAACGCTTCTTCCATGCGAAGCAACTTCTGTGATTCCTCTTCTTCCAGCTTGAAGAGGGGTATTCCGGTCATCATTGAAACCATTTGCGAAATATCATTGCGTGAGACAACAGGGCGATTTTTTTCTTGTCCCTTTTTCCATTCGGTGCGTGAGGCATCGTGAAGTTTTTTGAGGCGTTGTTCTTCCTCTCTGAGCTTGACTGCTTCTTCAAAATTTTGTAGTGCGATGGCAAGCTCTTTTTCCCGAATAACACGTTTGAGGTCTTGTTCATATGTTTTGAGGTTACTGGGCAGTGCATAAGTTTGAAGTTTCATGCGTGAGCCACTCTCGTCGATTACATCAATGGCTTTGTCTGGAAGACAGCGGTCTGTGATGTATCGATCGGAAAGACGCACTGCATCAATGATTGCATCCTCGGTAATCTCAACCCCGTGATGGTTTTCATACCTCTCCCGCAATCCTTTGACAATTTGGATCGACTCTTCTACTGATGGTTGCTGGACATAGATAGGATGAAAACGTCGTTTGAGAGCCCCATCTTTTTCTATATGTTTCCTATATTCATCAAGGGTAGTAGTGCCAATGCAGTGAATCTCCCCCCGCGCGAGAGCAGGCTTTAACATATTTGAGGCGTCAATGGAACCTTCTGCTGCTCCGGCACCAACGAGCGTGTGAAGTTCGTCGATAAAAAGGATGATGTTGCCGTTCTGAATAGTTTCTTTCATGATAACTTTGAGACGTTCCTCAAATTGACCACGATATTTTGTTCCGGCAACAAGGGCTCCAAGATCAAGGGCAATCACACGTCGATTAAGCAGATTGTCGGGAACCTCTGCGTCGACAATTCGTTGAGCAAGTCCTTCTACTATTGCGGTTTTTCCCACTCCAGATTCTCCAATGAGGGCAGGGTTGTTTTTTGTTCTCCGACATAGGATTTGAAGAACTCGCTCAATTTCTTTTGCTCTCCCTATGACAGGGTCCAAGGCGTTTTCCTGCGCAAGCTTTGTGAGATCGCGCCCAAATTCATCGAGCGCTGGAGTTGTGCTTTTTCGCTCTCGATCGCGAGGAGAAGATTTTTTGAGGAACATCACGGTGAGTTGGCGTACGGCAAGGAGATTTGCACCAAGACTTCGTAATGTTTTTCCTCCGAGCCCTTCTTCTTCACGAAGAATTCCTAGTAGCAAGTGTTCGCTCCCAATGTGGTTATGCCCGAGAAGTCTGGCCTCTTCGATGCCAAATTCGATGACTTTTTTGACGCGAGGACTGAATGGAATTTCTCCAAACGCGAGTGGGGCGCCTCCACTGGGTATGTTCAGTTCAATCTCCGCCTGGATGCGTTCTGGAGAGAGTCCCATCTTTTTTAAAATTGAAGAAGCAATGCCGTCGTTATCGCGTAAAAAGGCCAAGACTAAATGTTCGGTGCCAAGATAGTCATTCATGTGGCGTTCTGCTTCTTCCCGCGCAAGGATAATGATCTTCCTGCCTTTATCGGTAAATCGCTCGAACATTCTGCCTCCTTCGTGATGTTTCCTCGTATGATAGTCTTGATCAGTAGAGGAAATGACGTGCCAGTAGATTGCATCAGTCTAGGGGTCGGCCAAATTGATTGTCAAGCCTACACGTAGTTGACAAGGTTCTGTTGCCCCCTTTACCCTGAGGGCCAATTTCTCTGTTCTTTTTTCCTCGTTCTTCTCTTATGGATTTTCTGGTACAGCTGTGAAAACGATTGGAATTCTGGCCAAGCCCAACTTCCCTGGCGTTGCTGCAACTTTGCAATATCTCGTGCCCTGGCTTCGAGAACGCCAAAAAGAGCCTTTGCTAGATCCCTCTGTTAGTTCATTTCCTGATGGAGCCCATGTCGCACACGTAAAGTCTGGTTTACTGAATCAGAGTGATATGCTTTTGGTCTTTGGTGGCGATGGGACCATGTTGCGTGCAGCGCGATTGGTGGCACGTCGCCCTGTTCCAATTTTAGGGATTAACGTCGGTGGATTGGGGTTTTTGACAGAGATCACTCCAGATCATGTATGTCCTGTGCTAGAGAACGTGTTTCGCGGAGAGTTTCAGATTGAGGAACGTCTGATGTTGCATTCACGGGTTTGTTCTCAAACCGAGACGGTGGTCGATGCCGTTGCGTTGAACGATGTTGTGTTTAGCAAGGGGACGCTTGCGGGCATGGTCAAACTTGAGATATCAGTTGGGGAGGAATTTTTGACAGCAATTCGCGGAGATGGAGTGATTATTTCAACACCAACAGGCTCGACAGGATATTCGCTCTCCTCAGGGGGGCCAATTGTAAACCCATTAGTGCATGCGATGATTTTGACCCCCATCAGTCCGCACACGCTAACAAATCGTCCAATTGTCATTCCGCAGACTGAAGTTGTGCAAGTGGTGTTGTGCAGCAAAGACGAAGGAGCTATTGCAAGTTTTGATGGGCGGTTGGGGTATCCGCTGCATGAGGGAGATAGTGTGATTGTTCAAGCCTTGGACACGCGAGCACAGTTCATTCGTTTTCCTGATAAGACCTTTTATCAGGTATTGAGACAGAAATTGAAGTGGGGTGAGAGTTAGCTTTTTCTCACTTCGCTTGCTTTAACCTCTTTAATCGTTCTTCATTAAGTGTGACATACATGGTTTTTTCCTGTGTTATGTTTACCGTCCCAGGTGGTTTGCCTTTTACCTTTTTCACATATTTGCATAGGGTGTAACTTACGTCGCCGTGGCCACTACGTTTTCGGTCACTATATAGCAGTGCGAGGTGAGCAGCGTCATGCAGAGTCTGTTGTGGTACTGTCGTTCGGTCTCCAACGAATACTGCCACATGGGATCCAGATACGCCGCGTGCATGCATCCAGAGATCACGTCCTCTTGCTGCTGTAAAGGTCAAAGTTTCATTTTCGGTAGCGTTGCGTCCAACGCCGATTGTTAGGCCATCGAATGATACAAAACGCCGATAGGGATGTTTGAGATTCTTCTGTCGTTTTCGTGTAGCTATGTTCTTCTCTGGGGACACAAGAGATGATGTTGGTGATGACGTGTGGCTGAGATCAGGCAAGGAAATGTCACACAGAAGACGTTTTCGTTCTTGCGTAAGGACCTCGAGTTCTTGTTGTATCCTTTCGATACGTGGAGGGAGTTCTCGTTGAGCTGAACAATATTTCTTATGTTTCCGAAAATACTTATTCATGTTTTCATTGGGACTAAGTGAAGGGTCGAGGGGAATGGTTATGGTGCCTAGAGAGGGATCAAAGTAGTCGCGTACGATTGCTTGGATCTCATTTTTTGGGATGGTGTGTATCGAAGCCTTGAGCAATTCGCCACATTGCTGGTAATCCTGATATTGGTTCATTCGTGCAAGGTTTGCTTCAAAACCTGCAAGACGGTGGCTGGTTTTTTTTATGAGACGTGTGTTTTTTGCGAGGAGTTCTTGTTGCACGTGCTGTCTCGAAATTTTGCGTATAAGTTGGGCGTATTCTGCTTCAAGCCTGCGATTGATGGGATAGGGGCCATCATTGGCTGGGCTCTTTTGTTTGCTGATATCATCGTCAGTACTGTGTTGTATGGATGGGGATTGTACTTGTGGCAGTTCGTAGTGGTCCCCAACCGCTAGACGCCTAGAGCGGAGCGTGGCTGATACGGTGTTGGTAGTATCGAGGAGATAGAGATTTGCACCGCGTCCAATTAAGTCTGCCACAAGAGTTTTGGTATCTTGAGTTTTTTGGCATTGAAGGCGGACAATGCGATCGTTAGCGATTTGTTCAATGGATATGAGGCGTGCTCCTAGAAGATGTTGACGAAGCAATTGGCAAAACTGAGGAGGGGTTGCAGGATTCGAATATTTTTTTGTAAGCAGGTGAAGGCGAGGGATCTGCGGATGCGCGGAGATGTGGAGATAGAACGTTTTTCCTTCACTCCTGATTTCAAGCGTGATGGAGAGAGAGTCTGGTTGGTGGATTTTTTGAATCCTTCCTCCCTGAAGTGTAATGGCGATTTCTTGTAGTACCTGAGTGATTGTGTGGGAAGACTGTGACATAACACCATCATAATACAAAAAGCTGATGACTATTAACGAAAGTCTGCAATGGGCAATTGGGATGCTTGAGCAGGAGGGAGTTGAGAATGCTCGTGGAAATGCAGAGCATCTCCTTGATCATTGTTTGGGTATGGAGAGAACTGCGCGGTTTTTTCTACGATATGAGCGGGCGCTCTCCGCTGCTGAGGAAAATGAATATCGTCGACTTGTTACTCAACGAGCTGATCGTGTACCACTGCAATATTTGTTAGGTAAAGCGCCATTTCTCAATGAAGATCTGGTCGTGGATGAAGGGGTCCTGATTCCTAGACCGGAAACAGAACAAGTGGTTGAGGTGGCCATACGGCTTTTGCGACAGGAGGGAGGGGTAGGGGATCTTGTCATGTTTGATATTGGAACGGGATCTGGTGCAATTGCAGTTAGTCTTGCAAAAGAGCTACCTGCAAAAGTGTGGGCAAGTGATGTTTCGGCTGATGCGCTTAAGGTTGCGCAGGCTAACATTCGACGTTTGCGGGTTGAAGGACAGGTAACGTTGATACACGGTGACCTATTTTGCCCATTTCATGTGCTCAACCTTGAGGGACAAGTTGACCTTGTAATTTCCAATCCACCATACATTCCACATGGGATATTGGGTGGTCTTGCTCCTGAGGTTTCTCAGTATGAGCCGTGGATGGCATTGGATGGTGGTGAAGATGGGTGTGATTTCTATCGTGAGATCATTCCTGAGGCGATCTCATTCTTGAAGCCAGACATGGGATGGTTGATCTTAGAACTTGGTGATGGTCTTGCCATTCAGGTAAAGGATATCATCGAGAGTCAGCGTAAGTTTGCTCCTCCTCAGATATTTCCAGATCTCAATGGGAAAGCTAGAGTGATTGCGGCGAAACGGGGACAGTGAACGTGAAGGGCATTAAATGACATTTGAAATTGGGGATAATAACAACAAATCCGGTATTTAATGTTTTGCATTTCTGTCACTGGAGATGGAGGGCATAATCTTCGACTTGCGCCACTTGCGGAGTCTATCTGTATCTCGAATCTAAGATTCAATGGGCTTTCTGGTCTGCATACGAAACGATCGGCCTGGAATAATCTTACCCATGACTACGGGGCGCTTGGCTCCTGTCACGGATGGAAGGTTATTTGGTGTACCATGAATGGTTTGGTAGGCCATGATGGCAAACGCGGTGGCTTCTATGGCTTTGCTGTTCCAGTTGTATGTTTCTGCTGTGTTTACTGAAATGGGAGAGAACGAGGTACGGAGTTCTTTGACTAAGGTTTGATTTTTCGTTCCACCTCCTGCAAGAATGACTTCATGTATTGGGCCTTTTAGAAAGCGACGACTTTCGTTTACTGCTTGAGCGGTGAACGCGGTCACCGTCGCGACAAAATCTTCATTTTTCATTTTGCGTTGCCTGGCCTCCCGCATTAACCTCTGGACGTAGGCATTGCCAAATTCTTCCCTTCCTGTCGATTTGGGAGGGCAGAGCTTCAGAAATGGGTGTTTTGTCAGAGTTTTCAGAAGGGTTTGATCAACGTGTCCTTTTGCTGCAATGGAGCCTCCTGTATCTTGGTTTGCTTTGCCCTTGGTGATGTGTGTGATGGCGCTGTTAATCATCATGTTGCCCGGACCGGTATCGAATGCGGTGATTGTGCCTCCTTCCATTATGGATGGGACATGGGTCACATTGCAGATGCCACCGAGATTTACAATTAGACGAGATTTGGTCTTATGCTGAAACAGGATGTGATGTGTATATGGAGTTAGTGGAGCCCCTTCTCCACCAGCAGCCATATCACGTGGACGAAAGTCTGCGACAGTAGTCACACCTGTTCGTTCTGCGATGATTGATGGTTCTCCTATTTGGAGAGTGGCTTTACGTGACGCGTATGAATGATGATAGAGGGTTTGTCCATGCGAGCCAATAAGATGAATGTCACGTTCGGTAAGGCTAGATGATTGGATGAGTTTCAGTGCCACTGCTGCAAAACGTTCTCCGAGCGTTACGTTCAGGTCGCACACTTCCGCTCCGGTCCCAGATTCGCATAGTTGAAGAATATGGTTTTGTAGTTTTCGAGAGTAGGAGCTGGATGCAAATGCCAAAAGCTTTACGATCATTCGCGAACCGTGTCTCTTGATTGAGACAAGGGAGGCATCAATTCCGTCAGCAGAGGTGCCAGACATCAGGCCAATAACATTCAATGACAAAAACCTTCCCTAGGATATTGTCGGTGAGCATACCTTCCATTTGTTTTCTTGACAATGCGCGAAAAACGGCAGTACCATCAGGGCGCGTCGTGCTGTAGCAAATTATATGATGCATTCCCTCTTACATGGCTGCCGAATTACCTTTCTCGTTGTGAGTTTTTCATTGTTTGCAATTGGGGCTTTGCTCGAGGTTGCCTCAGCTGCAACTGTCAAGGTTGCTACCTATGAAGGGGTGATTAATCCTGTTACTGCGGAGTATTTTCAATTCGTGCTCGATGAGGCGGTTGAATCCAATGCGCATCTCCTAGTGTTTCAGCTTGATACTCCAGGCGGGCTTGATACGTCAATGAGACTGATTATCAAAGAAATCAATGCTTCTCCTGTTCCAGTGGTTGTCTTTGTTTCTCCTAATGGAGGCCGTGCCGCTTCTGCTGGTGTTTTCATCACCATGGCTGCACATGTTGCGGCTATGGCGAATGGAACGAATATTGGTGCAGCGCACCCTGTTGCCATGGGTGGTGGTGAGATGGACAAGGTGATGAAGGAGAAAGTCGAGAATGATGCGGTTGCATATATTAAGGCGATTGCGGAAAAGCGTGGTCGCAATGCAGGGTGGGCTGAAGATGCAGTTCGGAAAAGTATGTCCGTAACAGAGAAAGAAGCATTGGAACTAGGGGTGATCGATTTTGTGGCCGCAGATCTCAACGAACTTCTCGGTGCTATCGATGGGCGCGAGGTGGAAACGTCTACGGGAGTGGTCGTGTTAAAGACCAAGGATGTGCATCTTCAAGACGTTCCAATGACGTGGCGTTTTGAGTTTCTTAAGGTGTTGAGTGATCCCAACATTGCCTACATCCTCATGACTATCGGGACCATAGGTATTATTGCGGAATTGTATAGTCCGGGGATGATCTTGCCAGGTGTCGTCGGGGCCGTGAGTCTTATTCTTGCGTTTTATTCATTTCAAACATTGCCTATTAATTATGCAGGGTTGTTATTGATGATGCTTGGTGTTGTCCTGCTGATCCTCGAGATGCAGATGTTTAGCTATGGGCTACTGAGCATAGGCGGAATCGCTGCCATGATTCTTGGATCTGTAATGCTGATGAATGGGGGGGCGGAGTTTCAGCAGGTTTCCTTGAGTGTAATCTTCCCTGTGGTTTTGGTGCTCGCGGGGTTCATCTTACTGCTCACGGGGTTAGCGGTGAAATCATTTCGACGAAGGCCGGTGACGGGGGCTGAAGCGCTGGTGGGTATGACAGTTTTGGCGAAAACCGATCTTGATTTGGAGGGGCAGGTGTGGCTCAAAGAGGGGGGGGAATTGTGGAATGCTACTAGTGATGTGCCAATTCGGGTTGGGCAAGAGGCTGATGTTACGGCGGTTAAGGGTTTGCGTTTGTTGGTGACACAACACAATAAAGCTAAAGAAGGGGAATCATCGACATGAGTATATTCTCGATGCCTGTTATTGTTATTGCAGTAATTGCGATGATTTTATACAGCGGGGTTAAGGTTCTGCGGGAGTATGAGCGAGGGGTGTTTTTTTTCTTTGGCAAACGCTCCAAGGCTCTTATTGGAGGGAATGGTCCCGGCATCATCGTGATGATTCCTGGAGTGTATCAAATGGTAAAGGTCAGCCTGAGAACAGAAACCCTCGATGTTCCTTCACAGGACATTATCACCAAGGATAACGTGACGGTAAAGGTGAATGCTGTGGTTTTTTTCCGGGTTGTTGACCCTGATAAAGCCATTTTGGATGTCGAGAATTATCTGTATGCGACGCAGCAGATGTCTCAGACAACCTTGCGCAGCGTTCTTGGGCAGAGTCAGCTTGATGACTTGCTTTCAAAACGGGAAGAAATTAATTCTGAACTTCAGCGAATTATCGATCTACAGACGGAGCCGTGGGGTGTTAAGGTGATGGCAGTAGAAGTCAAGAACGTTGATCTTCCACAAGAAATGCAGCGAGCCATTGCGCGTCAGGCTGAGGCAGAGCGGGAACGGCGAGCAAAAGTGATCCACGCTGATGGAGAATATGAGGCATCAAATCGTCTTGCTGACGCGGCGGAGGTCATGAGTCGTACTCCTGCGACTCTTCAGCTTCGCTATCTTCAAACCCTGACAGAGATCACTGTGGGTCAAAACACGACCGTGGTATTTCCATTGCCCATGGATATTCTATCTGCCTTTGCCCCAAAGAAGCCGCCTGAGACGTGAGAAAGACGCCTCACCAATCCAGTCTAACTCAGTGTTCTCTGCGGGTGTGATAAGCAGGTAGGGGGATTACGGCGGCTCGATGTTTGCTCCGCTTGCTTGGTTTAAAAAAGGATTTCCCGCACAACGTCTTACTCCCACTCAGGCTCTGTCCTTTGGGTATGTCGTTATCGTTGGGATCGGGGCGGTTTTACTCCTTTTGCCCTTCGCTACCCCTGGAGATGGTATCAGCTGGGTTGATGCTGTCTTTACGGCAACATCGGCAATCAGCATTACCGGTCTTATTGTTCTCGATACCCCACATGATTTTACGCTGTTTGGTCAGCTTGTCATTCTCTCTCTGATTCAGATCGGCGGGATTGGGTATATGACCATTGCGGCCCTGTTTGTGATTATTCTTGGGCGTCGAATTGGAATGCAAGAACGACGCCTGCTTCAGGAATCTTTGAACCTGATGAGTCCCGAGGATATTCTGCGTTTCGTTCTACAGGTGGTCAAAGTTACCTTTCTCATCGAGGGGATCGGGGCGGTCCTTTTTGCGGTTCGTTTCTGGGAGGATTTTGAGCCGGCGTATGCTGTGTACTATGGCATCTTTCATTCGGTCTCTGCCTTCAATAATGCAGGCTTTACCCTCTTTTCCAACAGTTTTGCAACCTACCAGCTTGATCTGGTCATAAATATTGTTGCGATGTTTCTTATCATCACTGGTGGGATCGGGTTTCTTGTTTATGGCAATGTTATTAGTGTGATTCGAGAGAGGCACATGCGTTTGTCCGTACACACGAAGATGGTGTTAAGCATTACCTTCGTGCTGATTGTGCTGGGAACGATTGTAATGTTGTTATTCGAACATGAAAATCCTCGAACGCTTGGGATAATGTCATGGCCGGAAAAAATAATGGTTTCTGGATTTCAAGTAGTGTCAGGGAGAACGGCAGGGTTTGGAACTGTCGATATATCCTTGTTTGCCGACTCGACATTGTACTTCGTGGTATTCTTAATGTTCATAGGAGGTTCTCCAGGAAGTACGGGAGGCGGAATTAAAACGACTACTTTTGGGACCATTGTGATGGCTCTATGGGCGACTATGCGTGGGTACCGAGATGTGATGGTGTTTTACCGACGCATTCCGGTCGATATTGTAGCCAAAGCTTTCTACTTGGCGGGAGTAGCCATTGTCCTTGTCTCAGTGGCTACGTTGATTCTCTCGTTTGTGGAACAACAGAATTTTCTGAGCACATTGTTCGAAGTCATCTCGGCTGCTGCAACGGTTGGCATGTCAACAGGTGATGGTGCTTCACACAGTCTTTCGGCCACGTTTAGTGATGAGGGAAAGTTGTTGATTGTGTTGTTGATGTTGATTGGAAGGATCGGACCGTTGGCCATCAGTATTGCGATCGTTGGTGGGACTCAACACGCACGGTTTCGTTATGCCGAGGAGAAGGTTGTCATTGGATAGGCGATATTATGGTGAATGTTAGGGTGTTAACTTCCATTCATCATTATTTGCAGTGGAGGTTGGGATGAATCGTCAGGTTGCGGTTTTAGGCTTAGGTCGTTTTGGGTCGAGTGTTGTTGAAGCCTTGGTAAAGCGCAGTGTTGATGTTCTTGCAATCGATAACAACCAGGAAAGTGTTCAGAAAATTAGTGAGATTGCGACGTATGCTGTGCAGTGTGATGCTACCGATGTCAAGGCATTGCGAGCGGTCAATGCTCAGGATGTAGATGTTGCGGTGGTCAGCATGGGGCAGGACGTTGAAGCTACGATTCTGATTGTCATGATACTGAAGGATCTTGGGATTAAAGACATTGTCGCCAAGGCGTTTACTCCACTCCATGGAAAAATCTTGACTAACCTTGGGGTGAAAGAGGTCATTTATCCAGAGCGAGACGCTGCTGTTCGTCTCTCGCGGAGACTTGCAGCACCACGGGTATTGCAATATCTCGAGGTGTCATCTGGCTATTTTATTGAGGAAGTCAAGGTCCCTAGGACCATGGTTGGAAAACGTCTTGGTGAGACTAATCTTCGAACCCAGTACAAAGTGAATGTCATTGCCATCAAGCATTGGACGCAAAAGACGGAAAATGGACAGGCTGTTATGGATCTCAATTTTAACTTTGTGCCGTCATCGGACGATCTACTAGACGATGGTGATGTGATTGTGGTGCTTGGTAAACCAGCTGATTTAGAATGGCTTGCTGCATTTGAGTGAACAATACTGCTGTGTTTCTCTTTTGATCCTTCTCCTCAACGTGAGATGAATTTTTATCTGAATCGATGGCCTCTTGCTACGGCGCTCTTGGGTATTGCTGCTGTGGTAGTTGTTTTGATCATTCTTGGTGTTGGAAAGCCCAAGCGTGCTGCCGAGATTCCTGGGGTATTTAAAAACGTTGATGCTGGCATCGATGGTTTTTCATTCGTTCAGACGAAGGATGGGAAAATGCAGTGGAAGGTTCAAGCTCAGCGTGCACGAATTGTGGAAAATGAATCCAAAGCTGTATTGGAAGATCTTCAGGTGACGCTCTTGGGGGACGGAGGGGCTCAGATGATTTTGGAAGGGGATGAGGGTGTGGTGGATACTGAATCGAACAACTTTATGGTGAAGAAACGCGCAGGGTCCATGCCTATCCATCTGGAGAGTGGGTACACTATCTATACAAATCAACTGCAATGGATAGATCAGAATCAAGAGATTTCTACTGATGCGCCAGTTACGATTCATGGCGATGGAATCGAAATTACAGGATTGGGATTGCGAGGAGCGCTTGAGACCGAAATCTTTACAATTACCAATGATGTTCGTGCTGTTGTCACGAACTAGTTTTCTCGCGTTTGCCATTCTTTTTTCATGTGGAATGGTATGGGCGACGGAGGATCAGGGCTCGGAGCCTATTGTCATTACGTCGCAAAGTCTTGTGTTTCACAATCGGGAGGATCAGGCTATTTTTAAAGGGAATGTTGTGTTGATTCAAGGGACTTTTCGACTCACAGCTGATCGAATGGTTGTGTTTTTTGCAAATCAGTCTGCATCCCAAGATTTGGAAATCCCTGCTGTGGCCGGCCAGAAAATTGCCATGATTAAGGCGGCCGGGCATGTCAAGATTGTTGATGGGGATCAATCAGCGACTGGGAAGAAGGCTGTGTTTTATGGGAAGGATGAAAAAGTTGTTTTGACTGGACAACCGGAGATTTGGCAGCATGGATATCGCGTCACTGGAGAAAAGCTGACCCTCTTTCTTAAGGAAGATCGTAGTGTGGTTGAGGGAGGAAGTCAGGTTGTGATTACGGACAGCGGCTCACTAACTTTGGGTGTTTCTAAAGAGGATGAGCATTGACTGCTATGAAGTGTGCCACAAAATCGCTTGATGCCAGAGTGCTAGAAAAAACTATCAAAGGGAGACGTGTTGTTAGGTCTGTGAGCGTGGAGGTTCAGTCGAACGAAATTGTTGGGTTATTGGGACCAAACGGAGCTGGAAAAACAACAGTGTTTGGCATGATCGTCGGCTTGATCAGTCCTGATAAGGGAACCATCTTTCATAATGGTGAAGAGATCACTGATCTTCCCATGTATAAGCGTGCGCGTAAAGGAATTGCCTACCTTCCGCAAGAACCGTCTGTGTTTCGTCGACTTTCGGTTGAGCAAAATCTGTTGGCTATTCTTGAAACGCTCAATCTCTCTAGTCAGGAGCGTCAGCAACGACTTGAAAATGTCTTGGCGGAGCTTTCTATTGGACATATTCGAACTCAGAAGGCGTTTACCCTCTCAGGAGGAGAACGGCGACGCGTTGAAATTGGAAGAGCGCTTGTGATGGGACCAGATTTTCTCCTTTTGGATGAACCGTTTGCTGGGATTGATCCTATCGCAGTAAACCAGCTTCAAGAGACGATTAGACAACTTAAGCATCAAGGTATTGGGTTATTGATTACGGATCACAATGTTCAGGAAACACTTTCGATTACCGATAGGGCTTATATATTAAGTGATGGTGAGGTAGTAGAGTCTGGGACTCCAAATGATATTGCGAATAGTCCGATGGCACGTGCTGTGTATCTTGGGGATCGCTTTCGGTTAACTGAGTAATGGAGAAAATGGCGTAGTGATAAGAATGCAGTTGGATATGCGGCTGTCGCAGAGGCTTGCCATGACACCGCAATTGCAACAATCTATTAAGCTGCTGCAGATGTCACGACTGGAATTAGAGCAAACGGTGTCTGAATATTTGATTGAGAATCCGTTGCTAGAGGAGGTGGATCCAGCAGTGCTTGCTGAGGATGAATTCTCTCCTTCTGCTAGCCTGAGTAGCATATCGCATGGTGTTGATTGGCAAGGGTGGAATAGTGTTCGACAGTATCGCTCTTCTGCCTTCGGAGATATGCCTCCCAATGATCAGAGGGTGGCGATTGAAATAACACTTGCAGAGCATCTTTTATGGCAGCTGAATCTTTCCGCCTTGACTAATGCTGAGAAGGTCATTGCACGATTTATCATCGGGAACATTGATGAGCGTGGGTATTTATGCTGTAGCTTGGATGATATTGCGGCAGACATGTGTGTATCTCCTGATCATGTTGGGGTCGTTCTCCGACAGGTTCAAGGCTTTGATCCTCTTGGTGTTGCGGCGCGTGACCTGAGGGAATGTCTTCTCATTCAAACTGAAAGTCTTGGCCTGACGCACTCGATTGTCTGGAAAATCATTGATAGGTTTCTTTCACACGTGGAGCATAAAAAATATAAGTTGATTGCCAAGGCAATGGGTGTTGGGTGTCACGAGATTTCTTCTGCTATGAAAATTATTGCAGGGATGGAGCCTTGCCCTGGGCGACCATTCTATAGTGTGGACAATCAAGCCATTATTCCTGACGTTATTGTTGTCCCATTTGAAGGGAAATGGCATGTTCTTCGTAATGACGATAGTCTTCCACACATTCGGATTCAACCTGAATATGAGGCTTTGATGGCCAAAGACTCTGCGAGATCGAAAGAAACTAAGGCTTATTTGGGGGAAAAAATGAAGTGGGCGCGATGGTTGGTTCGAAGTCTTGATCAACGAAATAAAACTATTATTCGGGTGACGGAAAGTATTTTGAAATTTCAAGAGCCTTTTTTTTCCAAGGGGCGGTCGTACTTGCAGCCATTGGTGTTAAAGCAGATTGCAGATGATGTGTCGCTGCATGAATCTACTGTTAGCAGGGTGACTGTAAATAAATACCTCTACTCTCCACATGGGATCTTTAGCCTTAAGCATTTTTTTTCTGGAAGTATTGCTCGTACCGGCAATGCACTTCCTAGTGTGACTCCTGAAACTGTTCGTGCAATGATTAAGAAGATAATAGCTGAAGAAAATATCAATCATCCGTTCAGTGATCAGGAGATAGTAAATCGACTTAGGCAACAGAAAGTTGCTTTTGCTCGGCGGACAGTTGCAAAGTATCGTGCGGAACTTCGTATTGCGCCAGCCAATCAACGGAAGGCGACATTGTAGAGTTCAATGCAATTGAATTGTTCTCTTGGTTGGGAAATGCAGAGTGCTGATCTGCACTCTACCTAGCTTGGTGCCAAGGCGTGGACTGTTTCCGGGGGTCCTATCTTTACCAGAGAAGTGCTTGTGGCGATCGCATCTCTTGAAGCTAACTGTATGATTTTTTCAGACAAGTATACTGAGAAGATTCGTATTGTGCATCGTCGTTCAGGTAGAGAGCTAGAAATCATGGACCTGCTGTTCTAGTAAAGGGGTAAAAAGCTCAAAGAGCGAGACCAAAATCGGAATTTTCAGCAAAGCCTAGGATTTTTAGGTAAGTGAGGCGTACGGGGAGTACGTGGTCACGGCAATGGACTGAAAATTTCGCTGGAGGCCATGCTCAATTTCCGCTAGGCTAATGGGCAGTGTTGCTTAGCCGTTTCTCCCCTATGTTCCATGTCCAATTCTATTGATGTTCACTTCATTGTTATTGCCCTGTTCTTCGGTGGTGGAAAGAGCTGACTATCTTTGGCTTGAAGACTGGGGATGGTCTGTGCAGCAATCTTTCTTCCTCCTTGCCTTTGAATTTTGTTGAGCTGTGTACTCAGAAAGGCTCAGAAATTTGTCGCGGTGGCTTAGATAGTAATATTTGAGAGCGCGAGAATTTCTTGGTGAGAGGGTGAAATCTTTGAGAAAAGGTGTTGGAGTTTTATCGGTGACGTGCTTTTTCAAATCTTGCCAGAAAGTCGTTGCCTCATTCCTTAGCGGAACAAAGATTTGCTATGGGAGCCATTTGATGCGAACGGAGACAATGAGCGATCTGTGTCATAATTCTGACAGAATTATTGACACGCCAGATCTATTGGGCCATGATTTCAGAGAGGCCGTTGGCTGCATTGTTTAAGTGCTTGTATAATAAGAACTTTTTGGATGTTAATTGTAACCTTTGGGTGCAAATATGGCATTTTATACGCTGAGGATATTCTTTTTGACGGGAGATGTTAAAAACTTATTTTGTCAGGAATTGGAAAATTTTATGGAGGAGAGTCGTTGCGGCGTGGATTTTGTTTTGGGTTCAGATGAGGGAAGTTATTTAGGCGAAGACCGAAGAATTGCTCTGGACGGTTTTGCCTTGCTATAAGCGTGGAGGAAAACAGTTACTGATTATTGGGATTGTTTGTATGAATAGGGGGACACCGTTCGGTGTCTATTGGGATGAACATTATGGAAAATATTTGTACAGTTGAGTATGAAATTACTGTGTGTCAGTGAGATGTGGCGCGGCCATAGGACATTGGGAGATTTAGGATCGTAGATCAATCTATGGGGTGGCTTTCAAAAGAAAAACCTCTTGTCGGACTCGACATTGGTTCACACGCGATCAAACTTGTCGAGTTGTCTTTGCGCAAGGGGAAGTACAGGATGGAGAAGTTTGCTATTGCTTTTCTGCCTCCTGGGGCTGTTGTGGATGGAGTAATAATGGAACATGCTCAGGTGGCAGATGCTATCAAAAAGTTATTCCAATCTAGAAAGATTAAAACAAGAGATGTTGCAATATCCATGTCTGGGCCGTCAGTGATGGTTCGGATTCTCCATGTTCCACTCATGACTAATGACGAGCTTGAAGATCAGATTGAATTTGAAGTGGAGCAATATATTCCCTTTGATCTTGATGAGGTGATCTGGGATTTTCACGTGCTAAGGGAGGATGGAGTTGATGCTGAAGGGGAGTCGCAGATGGCTGTTCTTCTTGTTGCTGCAAAAATAGATATTTGGGAATCTAGAACTTCTGTAGTCAAAGATGCGGGACTCAATCCGGTAGTCATGGATGTGGATGTTTTTGCTATCGAGAATATGTATGGAATCAACTATGACGAGTCTCCTGATGAGATTACTGCGCTTGTCAATGTGGGTGCTTCCTACGTGAACATTAGGATTTTGCATCCTAAACCGAATGTTCTGCCTGATGGAGCGTCGGTGTTCACTCGGGACGTATTGATTGGGGGGAGTCGGTATATTGAGATGCTCAAACAGGAGTTGGGGCTATCTGATGAAGATGCCGAGGCGACAATAAGAGGGCTCTCTGTTGAAGCCGTTCAACCAGGCGTGGACGTGATTCTTGAGTCTATAAATGGCGAGATAACAGCGGAAGTGATCCGATCATTCGACTTTTTTCGATCTGCCATGGAGGGAGCGGAAAGGGAAGAAATAAAAAAGGTCCTTCTGTCTGGGGGTGGTGCCAAGATTGTTGGATTGCATCAGATGTTGAGTGAACAACTTGGGATTGAGGTTGAACTAGCTAATCCATTCAGACAGATTGATCTTGCTGATAAGGTCTATACCCGTGAGGCGCTTGTGGAGCTTGCCCCGCTTGCTGCAGTGGGAATTGGCCTGGCAACACGCATGGTTGGTGACCGATGATTCGGATTAACCTCTATCCTGACCAGAGACGCAAGGAGCTTCAAGCACACTTCGTTCTTCTAAAGCAATCCTTGGTTGCGGTTGGCTCCATTATGGGAGTGATTATATTGTGCGTAATTATGTCTGGTATTAAAGGAGGAGAGCTGAATGCGGCTGAGTTAGAGAAGGCTCAAAAACAAGTACGATTGGAGGAGCTGAAAAATAAAATTGGAGTAGCAGATAGCTTTGAGAAGAAAAAACAAACTCTCGAAAAAAAACGGCAGAGCATTGTGTTGTTGAGAGAGAATCAGGAAGATTCGGTAGTAATCATGGATCATATCAGTCGGAGCATGGTGCAGGCGAAGGTGTGGTTGACAAGCCTTTCCATAACTGGAAAAAACGCGCGGTTGTCTGGATGGGCTCTGACGAACGAAGATATTGTGCGTTTTCAGACGACGCTGCAATCAACTCCATCTTTCTCTTCGGCTAATTTGATTGTGTCTCGAAAACAGGACAGTATTGGTCAACCGTTGTATCAATTTGATTTGGGTCTTGAAAGGTGATGGGCTTGCAATTCTTTTTGATTCAAGTGCGATAGTGATGGGAAAGGCAGACACGGCGCGAACCGATACATTCTGATGGATCTGATTACACCTGAACAAAAAGAGAGGCTTGGTAATGCGCAGGTGGCGATTCGAGGTTGGCTACAGGCTCTTTCGCAGAATCAGAAGATTGGCATGCTTATCGTCTTCTTGGTTTTGATTAGCGGTGGATATTGGTACTTGTTTTTTAGCCCAGTACAAACCCAAATAGGGATTTTGCAAGAGGAAATTGCTGGATTAGATCAGAAGATCAGAGTCGATGAGGCAAAAGTTAGGCGCCTTGATGAGTTGAAAAAAGCATACAAAGAGATTGAGGCTGATCTTGCTCGATTGCAAGATGAGTTGCCTCCGGAGGAAGAAGCCGCATTGCTGCTGAAGCAGATCAGTGAAATGAGTCGCCCAGAGGGACTTGAATTGAACAGTTGGGCTCCTGGTGGACGGACTGAGAGTGACAATGGGTTGTATGTGGCCCTCCCCGTAAACGTTAGTATGGCGGGAGGCTATCATGCGATCGCAACATTTTTTGATCAGATTAGAAATCTCAAGAGGGTAGTTTCGGTTAGCGGAGTAGATCTTGGTAGTGCGACAGTAGTGAAAAGAAGCCAAGGTACTGTGCAGATGGGTGGAGTTGCAGCGAACAGTGTTGCCGAGCCGCAGGTGAAAATTCAGGTGAAGTTCACCTTGTTGGCATATGCTGCTCCGCGAGGAAACCGCAGGGAGGATGGCGTACCGGATCAGTGATAAGAATTGCTCGTTCGATCATCGTAGGAATAGTGATCTGGTGTTGTTTTGGCTGGGGAAGTGTTTATGCGTTGGCATCAGAAATGGACTCTGTTACAAGCCTGTCCGATGATAGATGGGAATGGCGTGACCCTTTCTTGCCATTAATAGATTTTACACAAGAGATACAAGGAAAGTCCGTGAATGAAGTGACTACTATGACGGGAAACGAAGAGTGGTACAGGTATCGTGCTGAAGGAAGACGTGACCCGTTTCTATCGGTTCTTGATGTTGGGCAGGGTCCTGTCCGGAGGGATGGGCCACTCACTCCACTAGAGCAATTTGAACCTTCCCAGTTGCGCCTCGTCGGAGTTATTTGGAATAGTGATGGCTATCGTGCGTTGCTTGAGACGCCAGATGGAATGGCCTATACTGCCGATTTGGGCACTGCTATTGGTGTGAACGGGACGGTATCGAATATTAGTGAAGAAAATTTGATTGTGCGGCAATCAGTTCAAGATATCTTTGGCGGAGAAAAAACTCTGGAAGTCGAGCTGACTCTTTACCCTAGCGAGGAAGCCGTCACGCTTCCTTCATCATCCATCCTACACGAGAATTAAGAACACCCTTGGCTCTGATTCTGAAATGTATGTGCAGGGAGTGGGCGGAAAAAAACAGCTAATTTAAAACTTCAAAATCGAGAAACGATAGTAATTGTGATGCGATTGATCATCGGTGTCCTTGCTGCAGGTATTTTTATGAATGGGTTTGGTCCGACCGATGTGGCTATGGGAAGGACTCCTGTTTTAAAAACCGCTATGGTATTGAAATCCGTTGGGATACGTCAGGAGCCAGCAAAAATCGTATCGTTGGTTGAAGGAGATGGGGTGTTTCGCTATGAAGTAAATTTGTTGCATGACAACCGTCTTGTTCTTGATTTGCTTGATGTTGACAGTGAGATTGTTGAATCTGTGATCCCTGTTGCTCATCCCCTTCTTCACCGCATCCGCATTGGACGGCACAATGATCCAAAAATGACGAGGCTTGTTTATGATCTCAGAGATGCAGTCCAATATTCTGTTGTTCCGATCGGTCGTAGGTTAGTGGTTACGCTTCATGAGTCTGCTCCGATACCGCAGGAGGCTATTGTGGAGTCGAGTGTGCCACTCTCAGAAACTATCTTTTCCGATGGCGAGCAGTCATTGAGTGTGGTGATGCAGGGAGGTATTGCAGATGGAGAAACGAAAGGGTTTTTTAAAGATACTGAGGCTAATGTTGAAACAATGTCGGTGGCTGATGAGCTGAGTTTGAAGCCTGCATTGCCCCAGTATGTTGGGCGAAAGATTTCACTTGATTTTCAATCTGCCAACTTGCGGAGTGTGTTGCGCATGATTGCTGAAGTGAGTGAGCGGAATATGGTTATTGGGGAGGCAGTCAATGGGAAGGTAGCTATTCGACTCCTCAATGTTCCATGGGATCAAGGGTTAGATGTAATTATGCGCATGCATTCTCTAGGGAAGGTCGAGTGGGGGAAAGTTATATTTATTGATACCCTTGGGAATATTACTCAGCAACAGGAAGATGCTCTACGTGAGCAGGAAGTGGCCCTGCGTGTCAAAGAGACAGAGTTGTCGGCACAAGAACTGGTTACGGAGCTAATTCCGGTAAATTATGGAGATATTGGTGAAATTGCAAGTATTGTGACGGATCAACTCAGTATGCGAGGTGATCTCAAACAAGATACGCGCACAAAAACGCTTATCGTGCGAGATGTTAAAGAGAAAATTCATGTTCTGCGGGAACTCGTCAGAAAAATGGATACTCGTACCCCTCAAGTGCTGATTGAAGCTCGAATTGTTCAGGCAAACCGAAATTTTGCCCAGTCATTGGGTATTCAATGGGGTGTACGACAAGCCGCTGCAAATCCCACGAATCCGTTTACCTTTCAAGGTGTTCAGTCGGGATCTGGGGTTGGGCAACCAGTAGAGGATTTTCTTGTTAACTTTCCGGCAACTGTCGCAGGGGCTCCAACGGCCGGCTTTACTTACGGGAAGTTGTTGGGGGATCTCTTTACGCTGGACATGAGGCTCTCGGCAGGTGAGACCTTGGCCTTGGTAAACGTGGTCTCATCTCCCAAAGTTGTCACGCTGGATAATAAGAAAGCCGTCATTCAACAAGGAACGAAAGTTCCGTTTGAAACAACTTCGTTGCAGGGGACGCAAACTACGTTTGTTGATGCAGCTCTTGTTCTTGATGTTGAGCCTCATGTGATTTTACATGATGGAACCATTAGCTTGAAAATTGTTGCCACGAAGAACAGTGTCGGTGGATTGACCTTTGAGGCGGGTCCAATCATCGATACGAAAGAGGCTCAAACCGAAGTTTTAGTTAATGATGGAGAGACAATTGTAATTGGAGGAATTCTTGAGGATGTTAAAACTGAGCAAACTGCTGGTATTCCGTACCTATCAAAAATTCCAGGGTTAGGATGGTTGTTTAAGAATAAAACCACCACTGTGATTAAAACGGAGCTGTTAATTTTTCTTACCCCTAGTGTGCTGAAATAGCATGTAAGTGGTTTTGTGTGGATTGTTGTCCAAGGATGGGCTGGGACTCAAATATTGTTCTCGTGGGGTTTATGGGAACAGGTAAGACTGTTGTTGGTTTGGCGTTAGCAAAATGGCTTGATGTTCGCTTTCTCGACACCGATCAGTTAATTGAAGAGGATCAGGGGGTGTCGATCGAGGCCATTTTTAAACAGTCGGGTGAAAAAGAGTTTCGCAAAATAGAAAAGCGGGTGGTACGCAATGTTGTCGCTTTTGCGAAACGTGAGCCGTGCGTTATTGCCACTGGAGGAGGGACCGTTGTTGATACGGAGAATTTGCAGTGCTTGAAGACGATTGGTCCTATGGTTTGCTTGTATGCGGACCCGGAGGTCATTCATGCGCGTACAGTAAATGATACTTGTCGGCCACTGTTGCCAACCAGTGGAGACATGGATCGGATTTCGGCGATAGAAGAATTGTTGTCTTTGCGTCGGCCATCCTATGAAAGTGCTGACATTTGTATTGACACGAGCCAAGGGGGTATAGGCGATATTGTCGCTAGTGTCATCAAACATCTTGATAGAGTCAACGGCGAACGTATGAATTGCGTGAGTTGAATTGTAGGGGAAAGAACGTGAGTAATGTGAAACAGAATCCAGCCTTGCGATGGCGCGCATGAAAGTCAATAGGCGAGGTGTTACAACAGTGCCTGTTCGTTTGGGTGTGCGAAGTTATCCTGTAGAAATTGGAAAGGGAATTCTTTCAAAGTTTGGCAAACGCCTGAGTGAATTGCAATTGACCTCTATTGGGATGAAGGTGGCGGTTGTAACAAATCCTCTATTGCTCAAGTTATATGGGAAAAACCTCATACATAGTCTTCGGGCTGAAGGTTTTACGGTCACAGTGATTGTGGTGCCGGCAGGGGAAAGTTCCAAGGATTTGGTTTGGGTCGGTCGTATCATTGACAAACTTGTCGCGGGGAAGTTTGAACGACGCTCTGCTTTGATCGCACTTGGAGGTGGAGTGATCGGCGATCTTGCTGGTTTTGTGGCCTCGGCGTATTTGCGGGGGATTCCCTACATTCATGTGCCTACGACTGTGATTGCTCAGGTTGATTCGAGTGTTGGGGGGAAAACGGCTGTTAATCATGCCAAAGGGAAGAACCTTATTGGGGCATTTTATCAGCCAAAACTAGTGTTTGCTGATGTTGAAGTACTCAACTCCCTTGACTTGCGGGAGTTAATTGGGGGACTGGCCGAGGTGATTAAGTACGGTGTTATCGCGGATGCACGACTCTTTAGGTTTCTTGAGGCTAATATGGAGAGAATTCTTGGGCGCGATCCTGATGCTTGGCTCCATCTTGTGAGTCGTGCATGTGCGATTAAAGCAGCAGTGGTCAGCGCAGATGAGCGTGAAGGAGGGCGTCGCCGTATTTTGAATTATGGGCATACCTTAGGACATGCTATTGAAACGGCTACGAGCTATAGGTGCTATACACATGGTGAAGCCGTTGCGATGGGGATGGTTTTTGCGGCGCAATTGTCTGTCGAAGAGGGGTTGTGTGGTGTGACGACGGCAAAACGACAGTATGATCTCATTGTGAAAGCAGGATTGCCAACGGTTATGCCGGATCTTTCCTCGGCCGCTGTCATGCACGCTATGGATCGAGATAAGAAGGTTGTCGCCGAACAGGTTAACTTTGTGCTTGTCGATCGTATTGGGCGGGTAAGGATTGAGACAGTAGAAAGGCAGAGAATACGGAGTGCACTCAAGAGTTTTCGTCAGAATATACGTTCTCGGTTTGGGCGAGATAATCGAAGGTTTGAGGCGCATCATGGTGGGATGGGGAGGACGTTTGTTCATTAAGCATTGGGGATCTAATCGATGTGTATTGTTTTTGTTTCTAGTGCTTTTTGTCCTTGCTGCTTGTGGAGATGAACAAATTGGTGCTGCGGGGCAATGTGGTGGAGCAGAATTGACTGGTATATGCGTTACGATAGATTTAATTTCTCCCGGAAGTGTTAGTTTGCCACAGTCTGATGATGTGGATGCGTTTCAAAACCCTGATTGTGATGGGGATAGGACGACCAATGATCCCGAAGAATTCTCACGGCATTCTGCTGAGATTACCTTGTCCGTAGTGAATCTCATTTCGAGTAATGAGCCCGGTATTACATCGGGTGTTCCGACCTTCGTCACTCTTACGACATACCAGATTGACTATCAAGAAACTACCGATGGCGGCAACGAAGTTCCAGGGCCTCTCATGACGGCTCGTGAATTCAACGAAACGATTAGGATTGATGTGGAGACCAGTCAGACTGTGACCCTCGCGTTTCTCGAAATCGCGCAGCTTATTGAATACAGTGCGCAAGCGATACAAGATGGAATAGACGATACGATCTTGTCCTATACTGCTACGTACTCATTTTCTGGAGAAGATTCCTTAGGGAACCCTGTGTTTGTCGAGGCCTTTAAGAAATTTCAAATTGGGAACTTTAACACGTGCAGCTCGGAATAGTGCTCGTTCTTCTAGCTGGTTTTGGGACAACAGCTGCATGTGGGGTCTCAGGGGATCCTTCGTCTCTCCAACCGGCTGCTCCTCCACCGGCGCTTCCGACCTCCATCCAAAGAGTTGAGATTACAGAGGCGGTTGCTGTATCTGAGACAGTTGAGGTGGGCGAAGAATTGTTGCCACTTGTTGTTGGTGAGAGAGTATCTGTAAGCGCTGGAGAGAAGGTTACAATGGGGGTGGATGTCACTGTGGCGCTCACAGCGGTTGCGCGTGATGCGGAAGGCAATGAGGTCGACGGTGTTCGCTTTCGATGGGTGTCGGATGGTGAAGCTGTAAGCATAAAACGGACCACCGGATTGGTAACTGGGGAATCTCCTGGAGAAGCAAGTGTGACTGTCTCAGCCGAGGGGGTCGACAGTGAGGCAATTCAGTTTAGTGTTACGGCGGAAGGAGTTCCTAGTTTTATAGAATTGTCTTCTACTCCAGTGAACAGTGATGCTAGAACTGAGATTGGGGTTTTTGGGACTGCGACAGTAAATGCACGTGTGACAGATCAACTGGGGGATCCTGTGCCTTCCGTCGAAGTTGATTTTCAGGTGTCTGATTCGAACATTGGGACTATCTCTCCAATGGCTCAAACGAACGCTGAAGGAGTTGCGGTAGCAACCTTTGCTGCAGCTGATCATGGGGGAACAGCAGTGATCACGGCAACTGCAGATACGATTAACGCGTTCACTTCGATTGAAATTCTTCCGGCTAACCCTGTTGGAATTCAGTTCAAATTGGCCGAGCCTTCAGTGATTGGTATTAAGGGGGTTGGTCAAACAGTAACCTCCGTGATAACTTTTCTGGTTAAGGATACTAATGGTAACCCAGCTGCTGATGGGGTTAAGATATGTTTTGCCCTGAAGGGCCCTGGTGGAGGTGCGAAAATTGAGCCGACTGAGGCATCCACCACAGGGTTTGGTACGCCGACTGCTGGCGAAGTGCGAACCATTCTTCAGAGCGGCACTGTTCCAGGGCCTGCACGAATTGTTGCGACATACTCTGAAACTGACTCCTGTCCGCCTCCAGATCCATCGGTTGTTACCGAATCTGCTCCTGTTTCGATTGGAGGTGGTGTGCCAGATCTCGCACACTTTACACTTTCAGCAGATAAGGTCAACCTAGCATCTTTTCTTGGAGATCCGCGAACAGCGGCTCTTGCAAACGTTCAAGCGACACTAAGCGCGTTTATTGCTGATCAGTTTGGAAACTTTAATGTTTTGGAAGGAACCTCGGTTTCGTTTATCATTGAAGCGGGTTCCATCGATCGAAGTAACATTCTTGATGCCCAGGGCGCGACTTCGGTGATTATTCGAACCCAAGAGCCTCCGCCGATCGATCGAGGAAGCGGCACATTGACAAATACTATATTCGGTCCTGATCCCAGTGCTAATGCTTTCGTCGAATTTACTCCATGTGTTGCTGAGACGGGAATAGGCTGTAATCCGGAGGATGCTTTTGTCACAGTTGTGGCTATGGTCAAAGGGCAGGAATGTTTCACTGATGTAAATGGTAATGGTGTGTTTGATGTTGCCACGGATTTTGATGAGGTGACTCAAAAAATATGTGATCAGGGGGAACCATTTATTAATTCAAATGATAGTACTTGGCCTCTATTCTCTGGCCTACCTGGATTACCTCAAGCCCTCGGAGGAACGCCTCAGCGTGATCCCAATGAAATTTTCGTCGATGTCAATGAGAATGGGATATGGGATCCCCCCAACGGGGTATGGGATGGGCCCACTGGTGCAGGTGGAACACATACCACTATTTGGAAAGAGTTAAAGATGATTTTCAGTGGAAGACCAGATCAGCTTGAGGTGAAGGCGCTTACCTCAGTGGATCCTGCCTTTGGTAATGTGGAAGATCCTCAGGGGTGGTGTTTGGATGTTGGAGAGTTTATTACTTTTCAACTAACCGTTGCCGATAGCAATGGGGATTTTGCCATCCTGCCGGCGCCGAATTCGCCAAATGGGCATAGGCCCATGGCGGGAAGTTCTGTCGCTTTGACAACGACTGCTGGCATGTTGACTCCAGAGGCGGCTGAGATTCCTGACGGGTCCGGGCCGTTTACTTTGCAATTCAGCGTGGCGAATGATTTTGAGATCATTGATGGGGCAAGTCCACAACCAGAGGCGGCTTCAGTCAGTATTCAGGGATCATGGGTTGTGCCGGGATTTGGGACTACATTATTTTCCCCTTCCCTTGTTTCAGGGACTCTTGTAAAAGTAGGAGCGGGGGCAGTAGGAAGTTGTGGGGATCTCGGTATTTCTTCCCCATCACCTAATTAAAAACCTCTGAGAAAACGTTCACCTGTCACTGGTTGGTGTGGCTCCTGACCTATTTCGAAAAAGTTCCATCTCTTCTTTTGTAGAAAACATCACAGTGAAAAGTAGGCGCTGCCGTTTTCTTTTATTTCAGTATTCCAGAGTGCATATTTGAATGGAGATTTATATATCCGCGTGGGTTTTCATCGTTGATGTTATTAATAATCAGCTAAAGGTTAATTCGTACCATAGCTACTTGTTTTTCCACTGGGTATTGCTTTGTTTCTTTAATTGTCATGGTATGGGTGACAAGGTGTTGGTCAGACGATCATTGAGTCTCAAGATTCCATGTGCTGTATTTGGGGCTTAGAACAGGATGAGTGATACAAGTGTGTGTAGCTGACTGTTGTGGATGAGAGATCATACGATACGATATCTCTATGCACTACATATACTTGCAGAGCGTGGGGTGAAGAATAAAAGGAAAAATGAAAGACAAAGCATTATACAAGTCTTGTGTCAGCTTAGTTTGTCCCCTCTCTTTCCTTAATCCTCCTTTTGCTTCCTTCACGTTTTGCGATATTGACATTGTAGTGGACGTGTTTAGAATTGGCGCGACCAATCCAAAACAATATTTTTCAGTGGGAGGCCAGTAAGACGATGGCAAAAATTGATGCGTTCTTTAAGTTGATGAATGAGGAGGGAGCGTCTGATCTGCATTTGGCGGCGGGTAAACATCCTATTCTGCGGGTGCGAGGTGAATTAGAACGAGTGAAATACGATGTACTAACTGACGATGATTTGAAAGCGATGCTCTATGAGATTGCTCCCGAACCAAAGGTTAAGACTTTTGAAGAAATTGGCGATATCGATTTTGGGTATGAAATACCAGGATTGGCACGTTACAGGGCAAACTTCTTTAGGCAACGTGAAGGTGTCGCAGCTGTCTTTCGTGAGATTCCCAGTACTATTTTGACTGCCGAGCAACTTGGTCTTCCGCCGATACTGCTCAAGGCTGCCATGCTTAGTAAAGGGTTAGTACTCGTGACGGGCCCAACGGGTAGTGGAAAATCGACGACTTTGGCGGCTATGATTGATCACGCGAATAAGAATCGAAAGGACCATATTTTAACGGTCGAGGATCCTATTGAGTTTGTGCACCAAAGTCAACAATGTACGGTCAATCATCGTGAAATTGGAACCCACACGAAGTCCTTTGGATCCGCTCTCCGTGGGGCGCTTCGTGAAGATCCAGATATTATTCTGGTTGGAGAAATGAGGGATTTGGAGACAATTTCGTTGGCAGTTGAAGCTGCGGCCACGGGACACTTGGTCTTTGGGACGCTGCATACACCTAGTGCTGCTCAAACTATTGATCGTATTATTGATGTATTCCCAGCTGATCAACAGGGGCAGATTCGGACGACACTATCAGAAGGATTGAAATGTGTGGTCGCGCAGAACTTGTTTAAACGTGCGGATAAGAAAGGGCGTTGTTGTGCGCTGGAGATTTTGGTGGTTACGCCTGCCTGCTCCAATCTCATTCGCGAATCAAAAACTTTCCAGATTCCCTCCGTGATTCAAACAGGGAAAAAATATGGCATGCAATCACTCGATGCTGCGATTGAGGAACTTTTGAACAAGAAGTGGATCACCGCTGAAGATGCTTATGACAAGGCAATTAATAAGGCCAAGTTTGTCCAGTTTCTCAAGAAACCACCGAATGAGTTTGGCTAAGAAAAACATGATGTTTTTGATTTGCGTTTCGAACAAGGAGGCGTCATATGCGTAGTACGGAAGTAGATGTCATTCTGACGACTATGCTTGATTCTTATCCGAATGTGTCGGATTTGAATATTTCTGTTAATCGACCGTTACAGGTGGAATCGTCGGGGCAGTTGGTGCCGGTGACGCTGGATCCATCTGTTGAGCAGTTGACACCTTTTCAATGTGAGGTTTTGGCTCTTGCTCTGCTGAATGGTAGTCGTCGGCTCACCAAAGATCTTGTGGTAACAGGGTCGAGTGACTCGTCCTATAGCGTTCCCAGCAAGGCGAGATTTCGTGTCAATATCTTTTCGCGTCGAGGGACTTATGCGATCGTCCTCAGAAAACTTGAGACAAACGTTCCTAGCTTGGCTGATCTTGGTACACCCGAAATATTTCAGAAGGTTCCGTTGGAACTTAATGGCGTTGTTTTGGTGACGGGATCGACCGGAAGTGGAAAATCGACGACTCTCGCAGCCATGCTTAATGAAATTAATGAGACAAGAGGTGTTCATGTCGTGACTCTTGAAGACCCTGTGGAGTTTGTGCATCCGCATAAAAAATCGACCATGAATCAACGCGAGCTGGGAGGGGATTTTGATACCTTTGCAACGGGGTTGCGTGCAGCTCTTAGGCAGGCTCCGAAGGTGATTTTTGTCGGCGAGATGCGAGATCGAGAGACTGTTGAGTTGGGGCTCCGGGCTGCAGAAACAGGACATCTTGTGATGAGTACCTTACATACCGTCGATGCTGGTCAGGCGATCAACCGTGTTGTTGGATTATTTGAGCAGGAGGAGCAGGGGCAGGTGAGGGCGGGTCTAGCGGATACTGTTCGCTGGATTATCTGTCAGCGCTTGTTGCCGAAAATTGGAGGTGGGCGTGTGGCGGTCCACGAAATCATGGGTACAAATCTTCGGGTTAGGGAAAGCATTATCAATGGTGAGTCTGATGGGAAAACCTTTTATGAAATTATCGAACAGAGTGAACCTTATGGTTGGCAGACATTTGATCAAGCAATTCTCAGGGTGTTTGCCGCAGGTCTGATCACTGAAGAGACAGCGATGGCTTATGCTTCTCGAAAAGGTATCGTTGGCCGTGGTGTCGACAATCTCAAGAAAAAACGAGGGGAAGCTACAACAGAAATCGAGGGATTATCACTCGATAAGAAAGAAGCCCCACCTAAAGCATTGAAGCGTCGTTAGTGTGTACAAGGCAGTAGTTAATAGTTATTGTAGAGGGCTCACTTGCGATAGCTTTTCAATTCGGAGGTAAAGTATGGATCAGCATGGTGAGCATTTTGTGGCAGGCAGAAAATTGGCGTTGGTGTGCCATAATGGGTCGCTGGAGCAGGAAATGTTGAAGTCTGCTCTTGAGGAGATTGGCTACAATGTAGTGTGTGCAAGAACGGCGGATGAAGTATTGAGCACGATGTTAATTTCCAAGTATGAAGTCATCGTTTTGGATGAAACTTTTGATGGGAGCATGCGTGAGAATAACACGATTCTGAAAGCAATCCAGAATATGTTAATGGCCATTCGTCGGTCGCTCTTTGTGGTGTTGGTTGGAAATCAATTTGTTACGGGAGATCATATGATGGCGTTTTCGCAGAGCGTCAATATTGTCATCCATCCTAACGATGTGGGGACTACATCGACAATCCTGACGCATGCTATTGCTGAAGATAAAGAATTTTTCAGAACCCTCACTGAGTGTTTTCATGAGGCTGGAATAGTTACATAGTCGTATCTCAACTCCCCATTTACCCTCAGTTCCCGTCTTTTCCCTCATGGCATTTTGGAGAAAGGCTGCTATTTTCGTTCCGAAAGAGCTTAACCTTGTATTGCGTGATGCGAGTGTGTGACAATCAGTCGTTCATTTGTGAGATACAATACAAATTGTGCGAATGTGTGACTTGGGGCGTATGAGCGGACCTAAACGTAGAGTCGTCGTAACAGGCCTCGGCGTGATTTCTCCGATTGGTATTGGCAAGGAAAAATTTCTTGCTGGTTTGCGCGCTGGGCAATCTGGCATTGCCTCAATTACTCGGTTTGATGCCAGTGGATATGAATCTCGGGTTGCGGGCGAGGTGAACGATTTTGATGCCGTAGGGCATCTTGGATTGCGACGTGTCAATCAGATGGGGCGTGCGGCCCAATTTGCGGTTGCAGCTTCTGGGTTGGCGCTGGATGATGCTGGACTCAATCTTGCTGCTGGGGATAAAACAAGAGCAGGAAGCATTATTGGGACTGCGGTTGGTGACCTTGGGTGGGCTATTGAAGAAGCGTTGGCGCAAGATCACAATGGCCATGTGGGTTCTAACCCTCGCACGATGTTTATGGCCTATCCCAATTCAGTCTCTGGGCAGGTGGCTATTAGGTACGGACTAAATGGGGCCACTGATACAATTTCAAGTGGATGTGCGTCGGCAGGGACAGCATTTGGGCTTGCGTCAAATCTTATCCAATGTGATGAAGTTGACGTTCTTCTTGTTGGGGGGACTGAAGCTCCGCTGCAGCCAACCATCTTTCGAAATCTCTGTGCGGCAGGGGCGCTGTCAACGATGAATGGTGGTGGGAGACCGTCTCCGTTTGACAAGGACCGTGATGGTCCAGTGTTGGCAGAGGGTGCGGGTATTGTGGTCTTTGAAGAACTTGAGCATGCGCTTCGACGTAATGCCCCGATCTATGCGGAATTTATGGGCTGGGGGTCAACGACTGATGCCTTCAGTCTTACACGAACTGAACCCAATGGAATACAGGGGATACGTGCTAGTCAGGTTGCGTTAAAGAATTCGTTGGTTGCCACTGATGAGGTCGACTATATCAGTGCGTATGGAATTGCGACACCATCGTGTGATTGGACGGAAACCCGGATTACTAAAATGGTGTTTGGTGAGCGTGCTCGCACAATTCCTATCAGTGCGATTCAATCGATGGTGGGGTACTCTTGGGCGGCTATGGGCGCACTACAACTCATTGCCAGCTGTCTGGCAATTGCGGAAGGGGTTGTCCATCCGACAATCAACTATAGCGCAAAAGATGTGAATTGCGATCTTGATTACGTCCCAAATACTGCGCGAGATTTACAAATTGACACTGCCGTGACCGATCAGTTTGGGTGTGGGAAAAATGTTGTGACGGTTGTCCGGCGATACAATGGTTCAAGGTAATCTCCTTTGCTCATTCTTCTACGGGGAATCCGGCTTTTTTCCATGCTTCTGCTCCTCCGTCCAAGTTATATACATTTGTGTAGCCTTGTGAGAACAGTGTGCGTGCGGCGACATTCGCCATGTGGCCAGTTTTGCAATATAAGTAAATTGGGGTTTCTTTATCGGAGGGAAATTGCTCTAGGTGTTCGTTAACCTTGTCGTGAGGAACAAGATGGTCTGTTCCTTTGATGTGAGCTTGTGCGGGAGTATGAACGTCTACTAAAAGAACATCGTTTTTCGAGATGGCGGTATTAAAATCTTGCGGCGGGAGGATATTAAGGCCTGCGGGGGGAATGAAGAGTTGAACGAAGGTACACCCGGAAAAAATTGGAATAGCTAAAGTAACGAGAAACATTATAAATAATGCTCGGGGTGCTCTAAGATGTTTTGTCATTCTCTGCTCCTCCTCGCGCAATCTAAAAGGTGCTGGGGCATGTTGTGGATGGTCAGTCAAATTTTCCTACCTTTCGTATGATAAAACAATACGGCTATAAGCTTCAATACAAACTAAAATGGCATCTTGGAATGATGTGAGAGGGACTTTCCATGAATGCATATCAGATAATACTTCTAGTGTTGTTCGTTTTTTTTGCAGCATGTACAAGTACGTTACCCGGTACTCAGTCATCAGCAATACAAGGCTTACCTGAGGTGGGGGGAGTCGGTGAGGCAGGGAAAAGGTCATCTAGCGATGCTCCCATGGTGTTGATTCCATCTGGAGAGTTTCCGATGGGAAGTGTGCAAGGCAGGGCAAATGCAAAACGGGCAGAAGGGCCTCAACGGATGGTTTATTTGGATGCATATTATATGGATGTCTATGAGGTTACGACAGCGTACTATGCAAAGTTTCTTGAAACCACCAACGTTCAGGTTCCTTTGGCGTGGAAGCAAGTGGAGTTGGTTAAGCATGGAGATCGTCCCGTTGTCGGAGTAATGTGGGATGATGCGGTGGCATATTGCAAATGGGTGGGTAAGCGGTTACCTACTGAAGCCGAGTGGGAGAAAGC
>DCWI01000036.1:34190-34384 GCA_002328825.1 Nitrospiraceae bacterium UBA2166
TACTGAAGCCGAGTGGGAGAAAGCAGCTCGTGGAATTGATGGGCGACAATATCCATGGGGGAATGAGGTGCCGACGTCTGATAGAGCAACACTCAAAAAACGTTGGGGAGGCTACGATACGCTGACTCCGGTCGGGAGTTTGGAAGGAGGGAAAAGTCCATACGGACTGTACGATATGGCGGGTAATGTGATGG
>DCWI01000018.1 GCA_002328825.1 Nitrospiraceae bacterium UBA2166
TTATGCTAGCCATTCTTGTAGGAACTTTATCACTTTTCGTTCGTCCATGGGCATATGAAAAGAGCTATCACATCATCGCGCAAGCGGAAACAAATCTCGACTTTTCCCAAATACGATCTGGTCATTTCTATGAAAAACAACATGGAACCAGGGTTGTCTTTGTTGACTACCGTGATGACTCCAAGAAAGTAAAGGACAGCATTTTTACGCTAACTGAACGAGACAATGTTATACAAGCGATTTTCGCCAAACACGCCTATCAAGAGACAAGTGACGTAACAGGTGAAAAAACTATTGTCTTCGTCGATGGTCACAGATACACACTTTCGCGCAACGGATCACAGGACCGCATAGTACGATTTGGTACCATGACGATACGACTGAAGAAAAAAGAGCCTCACCCAGAATATCAACGCAAAGCCACGCCAACCCTTCAGCTCGCCACCTCAATAGCCCCTTACGATATCGCCGAATTTCAATGGCGTCTCTCAACTGCTGTTTCAACCATTCTCCTAGGCCTTCTTGGTATCCCTTTAAGTCGAGCGTCCCCTCGACAGGGGAAATACCCAAACCTACTAACTGCAGTCATTATTTATGTCGTCTATTACAACGTGGGTGCAGTTGCTAGAAATTGGGTCGAGCAAGAAGTTATTGATCCCATGCCTGGAATTTGGTGGGTGAATGCATTGCTTGCATGCACAGTTATCCTATGGTTTTCGCTTTCACCTCGGAAAGAACAACTCCGATGAAAACGATTGATCGTTATGTTGGAACACACGTTGGAAACGGATATCTCCTTGTTCTACTTATCTTACTCTCAATATTCAGTTTCCTTGCCTTCGTAGAAGCACTTGATGATGTGGGAACCAACCAGTACAAATTAATCGACGCATGTCTCACCATACTACTAACCCTCCCACGAAGGCTCATAGAACTTGCGCCAATCACAGCTTTACTGGGCAGCGTCATCGCACTCGGACAACTTGCAAGCAGTAGCGAACTCTTAGCCCTACAAGCCTGTGGCGTATCGGCAAGACGCATTTCGCTCTCGATCCTGAAAGCTGGCGCCATTTTCATTCTTGCGATACTCACACTTGAATTCGTTATCGCTCCTCCCTTAGAACAAATTTCTCAAACCCGTCACTCCATCCTAACATCAGAGACAGATTCACTACGAACAGAGCAAGGGTTTTGGTTTCGAAACGGGAAAAGTTTTATTAATATTAGACATATCAAACACGGCAGATCCCCTACCGACATTGATATATACGAATTCAACGAGCAGGGGCGTTTGCATACATTTACTCAAGCTCGAAAAGCAAATATTCAACACAATAATGAATGGGTACTCATGGATATTACCCAAACACATATCAAACAAGAAGACATCACAGTTGAACGCCACACGACTATTCACATGGAAAACCTCCTGAGTCCAGAACAAATCAACATTCTCCTCCTCCCTCCTGAAAGTCTTTCTCCAATCGACCTCTATCAATATGTACAATACCTTAAAGAACACGGCCAGAACGCAGATCGATACAATCTCACGCTCTGGAAAAAAGCCAGCATGCCCATCGCCACCGGTGCAATGATCGTGATGGCACTACCATTTGTATTCGGACCTGTACGCATTGTCACCGCCGGTCGCAGAATTGTGGTTGGAGCAATGGTGGGCATCATGTTACACCTGAGTAACCAGGTTATAGGAAATATCGGACTGCTCCTTGAGCTGCATCCTGCAGTAACAACCATGATTCCCATTGCCATTATTCTAGGAATTACGGCAATTCTTTTACGCGAAATTTAACAGCCTGCTCAATCTCAACAGGAGCACCAAACCCTATAAAACGCTTTTCTGCGTGGGAATAACCTCGAACAGAAAACTGAATACTCCATGTCGACGCCTGACGAATGATCCGATACAAATTGTATTGCGCTCCACGATTGGGATGCTGACTTCTCGCTGAAGCAGCAGGTACACCAATTACTGGGATAACATGGTTTTTGGTTACCATCTCCCGTATCGATGTACAATGTGCATGCCCATGCAAGACTAACTCTGCGCCACAACGCTCCACAACTGAACGAAAAGATGCATGATCGATAAGTCGCTTCCGCCATGGCACTGTACCAAAAATAGGTGGATGATGAAGCAAAATGATACGAAATAGACGACGTTCCCCCATCTCAACGAGGACTCGCTCAAGAGCCTGCAGTTGGGAGGGGCCAATAGATCCAACAGCAAGAAACGGGGCAGACGGCCTTGCTGTCGATAACCCAATGAAGGCAATCGAATTACGAATGCGCAAGCTAGGAAAACATGACTGACGAACACAACTTCGAAAAACTTCAGCAATATCTGAACTCATATAGGAATACCACAATGCAAATGTACTTTCCCAGTCTGTCTCAACATACATGTCATGATTTCCGGGAATGATAGTAACCTTAGCCGGTGCCCCAAGAGCATCAAGCCAATCCTTTACCTCCTGAAATTCCTGAGGTAACCCAATATGCGTTAAATCACCAGTAATCACGATATGATCGGGTTGCTGGAATTTTATATCTTCTACGAGATCAGCAAGAATTTCCGGCCGATATTTAGCCCGTCTATTCAAGCGCCATGAGAGGTACCCTAGCACACGCTTACTAAGCAGATCCTTCATCTTAACATTGGCGAGAGACGAAAGATGGGGATCAGAAAGTTGAGCAATAGTGAATATCTCTGACATCACATCATTCTATCCAAAGCATCCATCAAGCTTTACCGATGGTGAGTCGTGATATACAATAGCGTCGTTTCCCTCTTTTTGGATCCTAGTATTCGATTAGCGAGTAGATACTATCAAACCCTCATTCAGGAGTTTTTAAGTTAAAAACATGGCAACATGTGTGTATATCGTTGGCGATTCGCCAATTCTACTCTGGGGGCTCTCCTCCCGCGAACGCTTGCATCGCATGTTCCAGTCAATTGGAAAAACACAGGTTATTGATAATCTCAGGATGGTTCCAGCAAACAGTTCAATTCTTCTTATTCGCGGTGATTACGTGTTTGATTCCCGCGTACTCAGCTCACTCATACAAACTCCTCACGTGATGCTTAAAACCCTCTGTAAAAAACGATTATCTATCGTCGCAGCACATGTTCCATCACACTTAAAAGACGATGCTCTCGATGTAATAAACGGCACCGTTCGTCCCGATGTGCTGCCGTCCATCCACACACAAACACCTGAGACACTGACATCAGCATATCACGCACAACTCAAGAAGTCTGACCCACCCTTTGTTCTTCCCATTACATTAGCAGACCAGAACACATTGGAGCATAAACTCTTTTCTGGAGCCTACAAGGGAATTACAGACCTTGTCACCAAATGGATATGGCCACGCCCCGCCAAATGGGCAACCCTAGTGTGCGTCAAGAATGGAATACGACCAAATCATGTCACACTTACAAGCCTTATTTTGGTGATGATTACTGGATGGTTGTTTTTCAATGGATACTATGGCTTGGGCCTCATGACCGGATGGATGATGACATTTCTTGACACCGTTGATGGAAAGCTAGCACGCGTTACCGTCACATCAAGTCGAATAGGACACCTATTTGATCATGGAATTGATCTGATCCATCCACCATTATGGTACATCGCATGGGGAATTGGACTCAGTGCATTTATCCCAGAAACATCATGGATTTCGTTAAAAATAGTATTAGAATTAATCGTTGGTGGATATATTTTCGGACGCCTGATCGAAGGCGCATTCCAAGTATGGTTAGGAGCATTTGGAATCTTTTGCTGGCGTCCAATTGATTCGTATCACCGTCTCATCACCGCACGACGAAATCCAAATCTCATTCTTCTAACGAGTGCGTTTCTAATCGGAAGACCTGACATAGGCCTCATTGCCGTCGCAATACTAACAGTCGTCTCAACCCAGATACTTCTCTTACGTTTTACTATCGCAATCTATACACGCCTAACATCAGGGACACTTCATGCCTGGCTTGCTACACTCGATAATGCCACGACGAATCAATCACTTGCCATCAGACTATTTACCACACAACCTACAACTCAAGTACCATCAACTACTGGCCATAATGAATAATTTCTTACACGAAGCCATCATTGATGACTCCAACAGCTCTGCAACCACCTACTCAAAAACGCTTTCACATCCAACGCCAATAATTCGAACAATACGCCTCGGAGTGATTAATAATCCTCTGAGTGGAGAAAATAAAAATGGCCTTGCCGCCATCTATAAGCTCCAGAAAGAATTCCCAAAAATTCCTCATCGCGAAGTCCACACGCCGGAAGAAATTTCAACCGCACTGTCAGACTTTGCTGAACGAGGAATCAACTTGGTTGCAATTAATGGCGGAGATGGAACAATACAAGCAGTGCTCACCACATTGTTCAGGAAATTATCATTCCAATTTCCTCCTCTACTCAGCGTGCTTCGATCAGGCACCACAAGCATGATTGCTGGAGATGTCGGACTGCGAGGTTCTCGTATTTCATCAATGAGAAAGCTCTGCGCCTGGGCAGAATCCAAGCACCACAATACCCCTCGCTCTGAGATCTTACGGCGACCAGTACTTCGCGTTCATACAGAGCACATGGACAGGCCACTCTTCGGCATGTTCTTCGGGACGGGAGGAATTACTCAAGGCATTGAATTTTATCGCACAAAAATTCACTCATTAGGCCTTAGAGGGGAGCTCGGTGCTGGACTTGCAACAGCATTACTATTGGCATCCTTGCTGCACAAACGATCTAGTTACATCACACCAACACATATTTCTACAAGCATTGACCAAACCCCAACAAACCACTACGAATGTCTTATCGTACTAATAAGCACCTTAGAGAGACTCTTTGCCGGATTACGTCCGTATTGGGGCAGGGAAGTTGCTCCATTGCATTACA
>DCWI01000080.1 GCA_002328825.1 Nitrospiraceae bacterium UBA2166
GTGGTGCCGGAGACGAGGCTCGAACTCGTACGGGCGTTACCACCCATGGGATTTTAAGTCCCAGGCGTCTGCCAATTCCGCCACTCCGGCATGCAATGTAGCAGCAGGTTGTGAACATACACCTACAGAAATGTTTGAGCAAGAGGTAATCACTCTATCATTCCTCTTCCCTGGTCGAGAAGACTTCAATTGTTTAGGGGGTTGTGTTTTTAGTGACGTGGTGTGTCGAGGGTGATCCTTGCTGGAATAGGGGAAATCAATCAAGTAGTCAGATGGATGTGGTGATAAGATCGATGGAGTCGATAGCGTTGTACTTGTAACCACCAGGATTCCACAGAGCTTGTGTGGGTTGGGTTTCGCCATTGGTGCTTGTTGCGCGGGACATGACTGTGAATTTTCCTGGTTTTTTTGGTGTGGTGATGAATGTCCAGATGTTCCATGCATATTGGCCATCAGGCGGATGAAGTTTGGCAGGGTGCCATGATTTTCCTCCATCAACGGAGATGGAGACAGCTTGAATTCCGCTTCCTGCGTCGAAGGCTACGCCTGTGATCTCAATGGGTTTTCCCAAGGTGATACGCTCATTGTTTTGAGGTGATGTGATCACGGATTTCACGTTGTAGCGTGTTATGGGGACAGTCTTTCTCGGATGTTCGTATGGTGTGACAGGATGTGAAGGAAAGCGATATGCGTTGGACATCCAGAAGCCGTCAAATGCTTTTGGAATGACGGCGATGCTTTCAAGCCATTTGACCCAGTAGGTGCCATACCACCCTGGGGCGACGAGTCGAACAGGATAGCCATTCCAATGTGGAAGAGGGCGCCCGTTCATGGCGTATGCGATAAGAAGATCTTCGTTCAGTGTTTGGTCGATAGGTAGTCGAAAACTTTTTTCGACTAATGGTGTCTTGTCGATGATTGGTCGATCTGCTCCTTTGAAGACGGCGTCCTGTGCGTTCGCCTTGAGGCCAGTTTTCTCAAGGACATCCCTGACTCGCACTCCGGTCCAGGTTGCACAGCCCATGAATCCATGGGTAAGGTTCCAGCCTGGAAAAACTGGTGGATTAAAGAACGCCATGCTATTGCCTGCGCATTGAGCTACACCGGTAATGTCAATTGGTTCGAATCGTGTCTTAAGATCATGGAGCGTGAGTTCCAACGGGCGCTCAACGGAACCATGAATGGAGAGTCGATAGGCTTCGGTGTCATCAGTTGGCATAAGGGCAAGACGGGATCGAACAAAAAAAACATCGTTGGTGGTAATGGGATGTATGAGGTGGTGAAGAGGGGTTTCAAGATTGTGTGGTCGAGAGGTAATCTTGATCAACGGTTTTTTCCCTTCAACTGTTATCATGGGGCGATGTTCGTAGTGTTGTTGCACGACATCATATACCGACGCGTTCCCGTGACGTGGGCGCATTAGACTATTAGTAAGGACTGCCCCAGCAGCCATAGGCGGAAGTAGTTTTAGGGCAGTTGAGGAGAGGAGCCATTGCCACAAATCTCTGCGATTGATGGGTGTGTTCATCATACTCATACTGAGTCTTGTGGGTTGTTACAAAAGAACCTTCACTATGCCACACTCCACAATAATCTTTGGCCAAGTGCACTTGGTGTTGTGTGACGGATTCAATGTACCACTATTTGAGATTGAGTGGATTAAGTCCAAGATTCTGAAACATTCTTACAAATTTTGGTGTCACTGTGCTCTCGGTTCCACCGAGGCCTCTGAGGCTGATCATGAATCCAAATTCTGCATCAGATCCAGATGCCGTACCTAGGCGTTCAGGGCGCTGAATGTAGAAGAAACCCGCACCCCAACAATTGCATGGATTGGTGTAAAATAATCCGTAATCGACTTCTGGGAAATACGGAGTGCCTGTTGATGGGTTGGCATCGTAGTATGCTTTTGCAACAGCGCGGAACCCAAACGGGAGGGTTGTACCTCCTTCGAATGTTGAAAAGTGAATATCCTCGTCTTGGTGAAAGGTAGTATTGAACGAGATCGGATTGAACATATCTCCACGAATAGGGACATCACCTGCACGAGTAAAACGCTGTCCTATTGTTAGGTACCATGACTCGTTTGAAAACAACCCAAGGTCGGTTTCAAATACGGAACTCAATCCTGTTTTTGGATTGATAAATGTGTCAACGGTGAGGTCGACGAACTTGGGGAGGTTCATGGTTGCCTCAATCCGCACATCTGAGAATGATCGAGTTTCGAGTGTTTCTGGGCGGCCGAGGACGGTGCGGGCTTTTTTCCGCGCTCCGGGATCCATTTGGACAGATTGTGTTGCAGTAAACGATAGTAGGTCAACATGCTGTAGATTTTTCCCCTTCTTCTTGACTGTAGAAAGGCGATTTCCGATGGAGTAGGTGACAAGGTTTTTTTGGAAGACAAAGTCGAGGTCGTCAAATTGAGGGAGATCATTCTGTTTGACGCGAGGAAGATATTCATAAGTTACTGATGGGGTGAGTCGATGTGTAATTGACCTGCCTCTCCCAAGGCGGAAACGGCGCGACATCGTAGCTTCGGCCGCAACATTGAGGTATGGGATGGTCCGATCCATCCATCCGTCGGAGTTTTCTCCTCTGCTGTAGATCGTTTCTCTCACTCCTACCTGTGGTGTTAATGAAATTCCATCGGTGACCTGAAAGGTCGCCCAGAGTTTTGGAAATATATCAGTACGCCGAGCATTGATCTCTGATCGTTGTATTGGGGCTCCATCGACGAAAAACGGTAATGTTCCATCTTGCCGATAAATGTTGGTGAAGCTGGATTCCAAGCCGAAATACATTGGGAGTGCTGGGATGCGATAGGGTTGCAGTCGGTACCCTAGTTCGGGGAGAAACTGTGATGTGGGATCATTGGGGTTCGCAAGATCTTGACTGTAGCGTCCGAGAAGATAAGCGGATCCATGATCCCAGCGTTGTGAGATAAACGCACGAGATTCGGTGAGTCGTTGAACCCGTTCCTCGACATCGTCGCTGATCTCTTGCAGCGTATCCCGCTTGTTGACAAAATCAATGTCAACGGTGGCTTGAAGAGTTTTCGTGAACTGGGTCATGTGCTGCATTTGGACATCGATTCGGTTTTTATTCTCCCGGGTGTCCTTAAAGAAATTTGTTCGAAGTTCGCCTTCACTGTTTTTGCTCAGTTTATAACGGTATTCGAGCTCTCCTCCAGTCCCTTGGTTTCCACGATGATCAATGGTTGCCGCGATGTCCTGATGTGGGCTAATGGCCCAGAAAAATCCTTGCTTAAGTTTGTACCCTTGTTCGGCATTGAGGCCTGGAAGAGGCATGAGAAATCCAGTTTGCCTTTTCTTTTTTCCGGGAAGCCTGACAATTGGTAAGTAGGCGACAGGAACTTCCATCAAGCAGAATTGCACGCCTTTGGCGATCAGGTGGCTCTCGGTATCAAGACGCAATTCTTTTGCCCGGAATTGCCATGGTGTTCGTTTGTCCTCTTCGAGCATACATGCGGTGTAGCTGCCTTCTTCAATTCGATAGTGTGTTGCGTCAATACGTTCAATAACTTTTCCAGTTATATACTGCTGCGATTCTCGGATTAAAATGGTCCCATGGAACATCACGCCAGCTTTGCTTTTGATGCTCAGTTCCATGTGGTCGGCAGTCATGGATTGTTCACCGTCGTCGTAGTTGACGCTTCCTTTGGCGGTGAGAATCCCGGCTTTCATATTCAGTGTTGCGTGGTCGGACGTCAGATGCTGCGTGCCTCTCACCACATCAACGTTTCCCTCTGCAATGTAGGTATCTTCGGTGCGTGAATATTCCACTCGATCTGCATGGATGTTGATTGGTTCTTCTTCACTTGCAATTTCATCTGCAGCTGTGGCGATGGAACACGGGAATATGACAGCCCAGAACAGCAAGGAAGCGCAAAACACGTATATTGGATGCGAAAACTTAGGAGTTGTCACGAAATCCCATAAACACATTTGTCTGATGCTATGTTGTGAGTCCTCAGGCGCGGAGGGGTGAAAAACCCCTGCCTTCGACGTGCGCCTTAACCTCTCCGACCAATAGAAGCGATCCGGTCACGCAGATCGTGTCTTTGTGAGTTGCAGCATTGTGGGCTTTCGTCATCGCCTCTACTGCAGAGGTAGCATATATAAGATGTAGAGGTTCGATCGGGAAGTGTTTGGCGAGCTCTTCAGCCGAAGAAGAGAGTGCGTGGGTGGATTTGGTAAGGACAATGGTATGTGCCAATGGGATCAGGGGTGTGAAGAATGATTCCATGTCTTTATCTTTTTGCATACCAATGACAAGAATGATATTCCCGGAATGGTCTCGTTGGTGTTTATCCAAAAAATCAGCAAGTGAGACAGCGGCGGTTGGATTGTGTGCACCATCTAGTAGTACTGTTGGATTGTTCGCAATACATTCTAAACGTCCGGGCCACTGGACGGAAGCGAGGCCCTTCCGAAGATCGTTTGTGGGGATTGATATGCCCGTATCGCGAAGCCATTCTAGGGCAGCGAGTGCACAGGCGGCATTCTCAATTTGATGATGTCCCATCATGTAGTATTGCAAGTCAGAATATGAACTTTTTGGACCGTGAAAGTCAAAATGATTTGGTGATGATTCCGTAGCTTGGAAATCCACTCCAAGTTGAAGCAAGGGAGAGTGTTGTTTGGAACAGGTTTCTTGGATAACAGTGAGAGCTTTTTGTTCTACCTTTCCCACCACTGTTGGAGTATCTGGGTGGATGATGCCGCATTTCTCCCTCGCAATATCTTCGATGGTGTCGCCGAGATATTCTTGATGATCAAGTCCCACGTTGGTAA
>DCWI01000041.1:0-477 GCA_002328825.1 Nitrospiraceae bacterium UBA2166
TGGATCCGAATGGGCGTGACTGTGATAGTGGCAGTAGGTCTCTCCGGTGATTCTTCAGCCAATTGCAGGGCAATCTTTCGTGTGACCTTTCCCAACATTTGTTCAAGCTGGCGGACACCGGCTTCTCGAGTGTACTTCCTTATAATGCCTTCAATTACATCTTGGGAAAAGTCGATCTGATAATTCTCAAGGCCTGCCTCTCTGAGACGACGAGGCCATAGATATCGGTTCGCTATTTCAAGTTTTTCATATTCGCTATAGCCGGGTAGTTGGATGATTTCCATTCGGTCAAGCAAAGGTTGTGCAATTGAATCTAGTGTATTTGCAGTCGTAATAAAAAAGATATTTGAGAGGTCAAATGGCAGGTCGATATAATGGTCGCGGAATGAATGATTCTGCGCTGGGTCGAGAATTTCGAGCATAGCTGCCGCAGGATCTCCTCGAAAGTCATGGCCCATTTTGTCAATTTCATCTAAC
>DCWI01000041.1:781-12056 GCA_002328825.1 Nitrospiraceae bacterium UBA2166
CCATTTTGTCAATTTCATCTAACATCAGTACGGGATTGCTAAAACCTGCGCGCCGAATTGCCTGAATAATGCCGCCAGGAAGTGCTCCAACATACGTTCTACGATGTCCTCGTAACTCGGATTCGTCATGTATGCCGCCCAAACTAAATCGCTGAAACGCGCGTCCTAGTGCTCGCGCAATCGATTGGCCCAAGCTTGTTTTTCCGACACCTGGAGGCCCAACGAGGCATAGGATTGGTGCTTTTGCTTTTGGGTTGAGTTTCAAGACCGCAAGGTGTTCAACTATCCGTTCCTTTACCTCTTTGATTCCGTAATGATCTTCATCCAATATGCTGCGTACGTTGGTTAGGTCCAATTGATCTGGCGATGTTTTAGTCCACGGAAGTTCGAGTAGCATTTCGAGGTAACTGCGAATGACGTGATAATCACTTGCAGCAGGTGGAATCTTTGATAGACGGTTCATTTCACGATTAGCTTCTTTTTTAACCTCTTTTGGCAGGTCTGATTCTTCTATCTGTGTTCTAAGGTGTGCGAGTTCGTCTTCTTCGTTGTCGTCATCGCCTAGCTCTTGATGAATGGTTTTGAGTTGTTCGCGTAGGACATATTCACGCTGACTTTTGCTCAGCTTGACCTCTACTTCCCCTGCAATTTTGTTGCGCAGTTGAAGAATTTGCATTTCACGGGATAATTCGGCGTAGAGGCCGCGCAGGAGATCAGCACAGGTTTGGGCTTCTAGCAGTTCTTGTTCTCCGGCCACCGTCAAATTCATAAATGAAGCCACGCGGTAGGCTAGGGCAACAGGGTCTTCTTCTCCGCTTAAGGCGGTAACTGCTTCCTGAATGCCCGGTGATTCAATGAGATCTGGTAATGCCTGTACTAAGTCGATGATGGCGCGGTGCATGGCATCTATCTCAGGGCCAGAGTCAGCTGGATTCAGCAGTTGTCGGGAGCGTACAGTGAGATAAGGATCGGTTTGCTCTACTCGAAGCAAGACAGCGCGTTCGATTCCCTGCATTAGCGCATGGATTTTTGATCCATCGGGTCGTGTGATTTGTTTGATGACCGCCTTGGTTCCGATAGAATAGAGATCGTCGATACTTGGGTGTTCTTGTTCCGGGTTGCGTTGGGACACCACGATGATAGTTTTCTCTTCTGTTTTCATTGCAGCATCCACTGCCGCAATTGTAGATTCTCGGCCGATCGTGACTGGCATCAATACGCCAGGGAATAATACTATTCGTTTGATTGGAAGGACGGGAAGTGTTGTGACTGTGGCTTGATCATCCATGATAAATGCCTCGCTTTACCGTTGGTGTATTCACAGGGTGTCGTTTGTACTGCCTGTATCATGAAAAATATAATCACGAAATTGGTGAGGTCAAGTGGAGAGAAGATTGGTGGAGTGTATCCATGTTCTGAGTTGTATTCATTTTGTTATTTTCGGGAGACGTACGTATACGATTTCATATAAAATACGGAAGGCAAAACTATCAAAACCAGATATGATTCGATTAAAATTTGTGTCGTGACATAGTCTATTGAACGTTCCTGTTTCTATAGACCATCAGTAGTATGTCTGTGAGTTGTAGGAGCAGTCGTTGGATACGTTCTGTTGCTTGGCCCAGTATGTGCCCCGAGGGCCTTTCCATGTTTTTGGCTACAGATGCAAGAGGATCTTCGTTGTCATACCATTGTGCAGTATGTTGGCGAAACCAACATGTAATTACTTCATCGTCTGCGAAAGAGTTTGTGTATTTCTACGATATAGTATTTCGAACACGCGCAGGCATGCGCAACAAGCTGTTATTGTCTTGGCGATGTTCCCGCTTCTTGTACATAAGCCAGGATCTGGTTATCGTTTTTTGCATCGCGGACGACTTTGAGAAAAGCCGAGGCTTCTAGCCCTATCGTTTTTAAAAAGTGACGGTCTCCTCCACAATTATACATCACCTCTGGCGGGAGCTCTCCACGCAACTTTGCTTTCGCTTTGGCAATAATTCGAGGAAGCCATCGATATCCGCCCAATTCTGCATTCATTGGGGGAAACGATGATAACGGAGCGTGGGTTGCTGATAGATGGTTTTGTTGTTCATTGAGAAAATAGTCTCGCCGAATTGCGGTGATATTGAGTACCGTTTCAAATGTGGGAACTCCGCTATCACACCAATCCTCGATAAAATCATACAATTCATGAGAAGTACATCCAATGGAGGCTAAGAATGTCGCATCGTCTTCCGGAAATAAAGTATTGACATCGCAAGGAGCTGATTGATATCGGATTATAGCTCGGTTATAAGCCTGTTGAAATCTTGTTTCCCAGTCGGTGTAGTTTGTGATCTTTTCCATCAAACCTCCTTTAGGTGGTGTCGTGATGGATTATAGTTGGCAGGTGCTCTGGTCACGCCGTATTGTGATCGCGTCTCCAGGGACAGTCTCAAGAATCTCATAATGTCCTAAGCCTAGTTCTTTCCCAAATGCTTTTCCAACCAAGATGTCTTGGATATGTTGATGATCCCATGCTCGAAAAAATGATGGTCCCTCCTTCAATCCATCAAAGCTGTGTCCTTCGAGTGTTTTGACGAGGGCACTAACATCTGTAGTTTGTGCCCTGCGGATGGCATTCAGAATTTGTGTTAGTGCCGCATAGCCAAGGTAGCAACGTGAGGTTGGTGTGTGACGGTACTTCGCTATCACGCCATTAATAAAGATGTTAGAGCTTTTTGTCGGAACTTTAGGGTCCCAGGTGAGTCCCCAAATACCTTGGTTTGCGGTGTAACCAAGTGGTCGACCTATTTGTTCACCGGCAATCATGCCTCCAATTCCCATATCCATTGCCAAGTTCATGGAGTTTGCCGTTTTCAGTGCATTGACGAGATCCCACCCATAGATGTTTAGAATTACTGCGTCGGGTTTTGCTAACCTCGCTTCTTGCAATGCGGATGTAAAGTCGGTTGCTCCAAATTTTGTCACAGTGAGACCTATTTCTTTTCCTCCCAATTCACTTAAGGCGTGTTTCATTGCTGTATATGCAGATGTTCCATCCATCGTATTTGCATTAATGAAAAACCAGTTTGACCCATATGTTTTCACGATGTGAGGGGCTACTGCACGTGACATCGCACGGGCAGTAGGCATGTAGGTAAACGATGAAGTTCGGCATGCTGATCCGGAAAGTTCATTAATGTGCGCGCAGGAGACCATAAACAATTTACCTTCTGTTTCAGCGACTTCTGAAACGGCGAGTGCAGCCTCACCATTAAATGATCCGACCAATGCATCAACTCGTTTTTCTTTGATGAGTGTGATTGCCTGTTTGCGTGCAATATCGGCATTTGAGGTATCGTCAACCGGTAGTAATTCGATTGGTCTTCCAATGATCCCTCCTGATGCATTGGCCATGTCTATTGCGACGGTTGCGCCGTGGATATCATGCATTGATGACGTGCTGTAGGGGCCAGTGATTGGATCGATCATTCCGATCCGGATAGGATTGCCCGTTGGAGCCAATGGGCTAGTGACTGGTGCTGAAGTTGCGCGATTTCCGAGTTGTGTTCCGGAAAAACTTAATGCACCAACTCCACCCAATGTGAGGTACTTCATGAATGTTCGTCGTGTTATATCAGTTGATGTATTGGGCATCAGTGACTCCTGTTATGGTAACGATGCGCCCCAATGGGCTGTCATGTTTTTCCTCTGCATTTTGAATATTTTGTGAGGTATTTCGAAATCAAATCATGCCATCCAGTAGGGAGTGTCTCGATTTGCATGGCTCGCTGTAGTATGGATTGATCTTGCACAGTCTGGGATAGAAGCCTGTTGAGATCAGTCACGGTGACATGCTGAGCATTTTGACTGATCGGAACAATTTGATCGCCTGTTCCGATTTCACCTTCAGTGATGACCTTCAAATACCAGCCACTTCGGCCACTTGAGAGGAACTGTTTGACGACTGTTGGATTTCCAAATTTAATTCCCAGCTTAAAACAGGGTTCACGTGGTTGCACAATCTCGAACTGAGTTGATCCAATACGCCATTTGCTGCCAATGTACATGGTGTCTTCCAAGGCACCTTCGATTGTCAGGTTTTCTCCGAACATTCCCCAGGTAAAGGTGAGATTGGGGAATTTATGCTGCCAATACTCGTAGTGTTCCTTGGGGTAAACATATACTGCTTTGTCGATTCCACCATGAAGTTTTAGGTCGCCTTGCTGATCTCCATCGAGTCCATGTAATCGTACTGTAACGCGTCTGCCAATGGAATGCTTAAAAATTCCAGTTTTCAACTGTTTTCCCCGCCATAGAATGGGACGAAGTGTTCCCACGTTGACTGCAATTACGCGCATGATTCTTTGCATCTTTGTGTGTCTGGGGTGTAGCTACGGTTGTTTGTAAAATTGTCCATTAGTACAAAAATGAGGGCAGTTGCTATCTGAATGTGTACTCTGATCGTGTGTTTCACTTTGGTGTTAGTGTATGTGTTGGACACCGTATCTTTGAGCTCGTGATGATCATTATGAATTGTGGCAATGTGCCATGCTCTCGTAGATATATGCTTACCATAAAACATATCAAAGATGAATGCTGTATTTTCTGTTTATCGTGGTGTACGCGGCAGTCACTGGTTCAGCGTCATTCGTGCCATATTTGGGATGTGCGTGAGATTCCCCTGTTATCTGAGGGAGAGAGTATTTTTTTGTTTCCCTTTTTTCATCTAGTGCGATATTTTTCATTCTTCCTGATTGTTGCAATTACACTGTGTTTGCTCTTGTTTTTTCGAGTTAGAATCAGTGGCGTTTGCGGCGTATATGTTTAGGCCAATGTTCTGGGTTTTTTTGGATAGAATATGGCGAGTTTTTCAAACGATGATCGGTTAGTGTGTGTGACACTATGAACAGTTCAGACCTTGGTGGAGATGATAGAGAGATACGTTATCGGCGTCTTTCTCGCGTACTGATTATCCCTATGTTCCTAGTAAGTGGTGCAACCTCGCTTGTCTACGAGACAGTATGGGCACGGCAATTGCACCTTATATTTGGAACCAGTCAAGTCGCAATCAGCACAGTGCTTGCCGCGTTTATGACAGGTCTTGCGATTGGAGCGCTGTTTGCGGCGCGTTGGGCGTTGCGTACGCGCTATCCTCTCGTGTGGTATGCCATTGTTGAGTTTTTTATTGGGGGTTATGCCTTTTTTTTTCCAGTGATTCTTGAACGATCAGAACCAGTCTACCTTGGTTTTTTGGCGATGTTTGATCCAAGTTTGCTTGTGTTTGGATGGTTTCAGTTCGTGCTCGTTGGTCTTCTTCTTCTCCCTCCAACTATATGTATGGGGGCAACACTCCCACTGCTTGTTCGATTTATCGCGGCTCGATCTGAGGATGTCGGTTGGCAGGTAGGACGACTTTATGGAGTCAATACTCTTGGCGCGGTGATTGGCACTGGTCTGGCTGGATTTGTTCTTCTCCCACAACTCGGACTGTACGCAACGACATACTGGGCAGTCCTTGCTAATCTGCTATTAGCGTTTAGTGCTTTCGTACTTGCAGGAGTGCTGGGTCCAGTCCCTTCTTCGAAGGCCACCTTTGCGTCAAGGGATGAAACCTGTGATAGAAAAGCTTTCCTAGTTGTTTCTCCACCTTCTTTCTCCCGTGCTCTTATCGTTGTTGCCGGCTTGGCAGGTTTTTCTAGTTTGCTATGTGAGGTGGCATGGTTTCGCCTCACAGCACTCCTGCTTGGAGGTAGCGCCTATGCATTTTCGATCATGTTGCTTGCCTTTCTTCTCGGCATTGGTATTGGAGGATGGGTTGGGGGATGGATGGCTGATCGAAGTTTTTCGCGGGGAGGTCAGACGCGTGTTCTTCGTGTGCTTACGCTGATCCAACTGCAGGTGGCGTGTTGGTGCTGGGTCGCGATGTATTTTTATAGTGAGTTGCCATTTGTCTACGTTGGGTTGTACCGAATCTTGCAAGACACGCTGTACTTGATGTGGCCTGCTATGCTGGCATTGCCATTGGCCATCATGCTGCTTCCCGCATTGTGTATGGGCGCAACTTTTCCCTATCTTGTTCGTGCGATGGCTGAATCTGGAGATGCCTTGAGTTATCCAGTTGGTCGTCTTTACGGGGTGAATACGCTTGGCGCGATCATCGGCGCGGCTGGCGGAGGTCTTGTGCTTTTACCTGCCTTACACATGAGTGGAGCCGTCTTGGCTGCCATATCTGTCAATCTTATTGCCGCACTGATTGTGGGTATAACCGCTCTTGCCGTGAATGGTCAACGACGTCGTGGCGTGTTTGTTGTTTCGCTCATGGTGACGCTGAGTATGATCGTGGTCGTTCACTGGTACAAGCCACCATGGGATCATCGATTTATGACAGCAGGACTCTATTCCTATGTGACAACGCTCAGCGATTTGAGTCGAGAAGGTGTGACTGAGGCAGTGACAGGGTCCTCAGAGCTTGTTTTCTACGAGGAAGGGCTGTCCTCTGTCGTGACTGTTGAACGTGATCCCTCCGATGGAAATATTTTTCTCGCCAATAATGGAAAAGTAGAGGCTTCGTTGCACGACATGGACACGCAGCTTTTGTTAGCTCACGTTCCATTTGCTTTTGCGCCGTCGGCCGAACGTGTTCTTGTTATTGGTTTGGCGAGTGGAATCACGTTAGGGTCGGTCACTCTCCATTCTGCACGCGAGATTGACCTCGTTGAATTAGAGCCGGCGGTTGTTGCCGCTAGCCATGCGTTTGATGGGCACAATAATCGACCGCTTGCGGATCCTCGTGTGCGATTGATTGTCAATGATGCTAGGAATGTTCTCACTCTTGCACAAGACGGCACGTATGATCTTGTGAGTGCTCAACCATCAAACCCTTGGCTGACTGGCGTGTCCAATTTGTTCACACGGGAGTTTTTTGAGCTTGGTAGGCAAAAACTTCAACCTGGAGGAGTGTGGGTTCAGTGGCTGCAGACCTATAGTATGGGGCCAGATGATGTGCGTTCACTTCTTGCAACGTTCGCAGATGTATACGAATATGTTAGGGTTTTTCGTGTTGGGTCTGCTGATTTGCTCGTTGTGGGGAGTCAGGCGGAACTTCCGTTGTCTGTGGCTGCATTTAGGGAGATCTTTCAAAATAATGAGGTTGTTGAAGATTTGAGGAGCATTAGCGTTGAACGGCCAGAACATTTGCTCGGTCTGCATCAGTTTTCGCGTGACACACTGCTGGAGTTTACTGGCGAAGCAATACGAAATACTGATGACAATATGCGTATTGAGTATTCGGCACCACTCAAGCTCTTTGAAGATACTCTTATCGCTAACGTGAGTATGTTAGAGTATCACGCCGAAGTCACGATAGAAGGCGTTGAGGGCTCCGATGGGCTACTTGCTCTGGCTCGTACCTATGCGGAACACGATCTAAGTTGGCGTAGAGCATTTCACACACTGGAGTACGCACGAACCCAGTATCCCGAACACCCGGATGTCATCGTTGCCTACAACGAAGCACTCGAGAAGATTCGTGCAGAGCAAGAGTGACTTTCGTTTGAAATGGCATGATCGATCTTATCAATTAAGTATGATGTTAAGGTGCAACACAACGTGTGTGCTACTCAAAGGACAATACCCTTATGCTACGGCCGTACAACATTGCCATACATTGTGAGTGAAGTCGTGTGATGTGCATGGAAGGGCAACAGGATATTGCCTCATTAAATCCTTGAAACTACTTGAAAATATTGATAAATCGTAGTAAAGAAAAGCTAGGATGAGTGATATGAACATAAGTAGCGATTGTTATTCATCCGAGAAAGGAGGGGTGACGTGGTGGATAGACCAATAACGCTGCTTCGTAGTCACAGGAGGTTATCACTTATTCTCATCGGAATGGCCTGTGCTCTGACCTTTGGGTGTGGTAGTGATAGTGGTGACTCTCCTCAGGGCATAGGGTCGCAGGCAACTAGCGAAATTGTTTCAGAGTCTCCTCTATCTGCTGATCTGCTATCTCCAGCTGCTGATCCTGTACCTTTATTTACCTTGAGTAGCAAGGCTTTTGCAGATACCGAGGAAATTCCATTAGTCCATGCGTGTACCCTAAAAGGGGGGAATAATATTTCGCCGGATTTGGCATGGACCGATGTTCCAGACAAAACGGCGAAGTTTGCTCTTATCGTTGATGATGAGTCTCGACCGTGTGGTACGGGAGCAAGCGCCTGCAAACATTGGCAAGTCTATAATATTCCTGCCGATATACCTGTGTTTGAGGAAGGGCAGTCGATCCGAGATATCGCAGGTGTGGTGCAAGGGGTAAATTGGGATCTAACAAGTAATTATGCTGGGCCATGTCCTCCAAACGAACATGTTTACACATTTACGCTTTATGCACTCAGCGAGTCAGTTCCCATAATTGAGGAAGGGGTAGGGCTCACACGGAGTCAATTTCAAGGGCGCTTCGAAGAGCATATTCTTGGTTCAGCGACTCTAAGAGGGTCGTTTGCACCATAATTGATTTTTCTGCATGGAGATGAATAAAAATTTGATTGGTATGTGCTAATGGTGTGTCTAGCAGGATGGATACGCCCGAATCATGGGCCAAGGAGCAGCACGGTAACTCCTATTTCTGTTGGTTCTCGTTTCTTTTCCTGAAGAATGGTCTAATTGTCGTGAGAAAATAGTTCATCTAGCATCCTCTGCACAATTTTTTTTAGATTTCGACTCTGCAAAAATGATTGCGAAGATGTTGCTGAAGCAAGAAGCTGGTGTGTGTGTGCATCATGGACGTGAAGATGCAACATGTGGCCGTGTGCTTCCTCCATCCAATAGGGAACGTAATATACAAGGGTGTCGGGATCAGGAGGCGTGATGGTCTCTCCATCAGCGACAGCATTGAATCCTCGCTGTTGAAAGTTACTTATGATCTGTGTCTCTAAATGCTGGTTATCCCCGTCGGTGTGCATGACAATGATCGTGCCTAAGTTACTTAATGCGTCGGTACGTGTGTGATAACTGGTGATGTTCGTACATCCTGTTACAAGTGTTACTAATAATATGATTAATAAGATATGTTTACGTTGTTGCATAGCTGAGCCTGAGGTAGGGTGCTACGAAGCAACTGGAACGTAAATGCATTACACGTTCCAGTTAGTTTGATATTCGTTTGTTCTTCGAACCACATGAAATTGCAATCCTTTTCCCACGCGGCACATTGTACTAGAAATTGGACAAGAAATGGAGGTGAAATTGTGCGTGATTTATATTCACAGGTTTGTATATGCGTATGAGCAGTGCATTGTCTTGACACCTCTATTTTTAAAGGGTACGCTGCAAAAAGTTCTGTTATATCCCTTCCAGTCAAAGTGGACAGATAATGGCGAGGAAACTGGTCACTCATAGAAATGACCACGTTGTGTGCCTTGGCCGTGGGTTTTCTTTGTCTCCTCTACATCAACCTTCCGGTGGTTTTAGCCTTGTGGAAGTAGTGATTGCGATTGGATTGTTCGCGATTGTTCTTCTTGGTGGCGCGGCATTACTCAAAACTACGATTCAAGCTAATGTGGCTAATCGCAATCTTGCAACGGCTACCTTTCTCGGGCAGGATAAGGTCGAGTACCTTAAGGCGGTACCATTTTCTCATCCAGATCTCGTAGAAATTTTTCATGCTGATCTTAACAACCCGATGGATGCTAATGGGGATGTTGGTGGAGTGTTTGTGCGGGAATGGACGGTAAGCGGGAGTAACCCAGATCTGGATGGTATTAATCAGCTCAAAACGATAACGGTTACCGTATCGTGGTCGTGGCCAGAACCTTTAGATCATGCTGTTAATTTTACGCTGGTTAAGGATGATCAATGATCGGATTGCCGAGATATAATTCACTTCATCGGGGCGGTTTGTTGGCAGAGCAAGCGCATGGGTTTACCCTAATCGAGATGTTGGTGGCTATTGTGAGTAGTTTGATCCTTGTAGGTGCGGCTTATACGTTTTTGACGCAACAAGAGAAATCGTTTGGGGTTGAAGCAGATGTAAGTCAGACGCAACGCGATGTGCGTACTGCGCTTAAGACTGTTGTGACATTGCTGCGGCCAGCTGGTTACAATCCTGACAATGTTCCTGCTTTTCGGGGGCTCTCAAATATTTCTTCAAGCTTCTTACAGATTAATAATGAAAATGTGACAATCAGTTTCGTTGATGCTGAAGCTGAGATTCAGATTGTTCGGTCACCGTCGGGTAATACCGCTCGCTTACCCAATATCACGAATTTGACGTTTGTTTACTATGCGGCCAATGGGGCGGAGCTTGATCCATCTCTTGCTGACCCGGCCGATGTTCGGGTCATTGAAGTGACTGTTCGTGGAGAAACGAAAACTGGACCAGAAGACGATGCTCGCGTAATCACAGAGGAACGCACCTCTCGCGTGACGCCATTGAACCTTGCGCTATAGGAGGCAGAGCGTATGAATCCACATTTTCAAGATAATCAATTTCCCACTGTCATGCGGGATAAATTGTGGCGATCAGAGCGTGGAATCGCGCTAGCTGTAGTGCTTGGAATTATGGCAGTGTTACTTGTGGGGGGGGTCGTTGTTCTCAAGGCAATTCAGACTGAGACGGGTGATAGTCGTGATCAGCGGCAGAAGGTTCAAGAGAGGCTTGCTGCGGAAAACGCTATTCAACGCGTCCTAAATGATTTTCGCACGACACAAGATACCAATAGCGATGACGTATTTAATGATCTACCGGTGGTTGGCAATGTTCATGGTGATGGGCTCAACTATAATGATATTGACAACAATGGCATCAATGATTTTGATCAAGTATTTCTCCGAGGTCTTGATATTGGGACTGCAACTGATCGCATTACGTTCGATGTTGGAACAGATAATCAGGCCAAGGTGTGGGTGGACGCGAGTAATACGAATGAAGCCATTATTCATGTCATTGGTGAACCGGTGCATTCGGAAAAGACGATGGAAATGGAGGCTACGTTGTCACTTTCGCTGCTGAATGTGGTTAACACGGCGGTACAGAATTCTCCACAGGAAGAATTTTCAACATCAGATCACGAGCATGGATCCTAGGTGGAGGTAGCTATGTATAAACTAACTTATTTCGGGGACAAAAAATTTCAAGGTTGCGTCCTCATCTTTACTTGCATTTTTCTTCTCTCCTCTGGACACGTGATGGGGCAGGGGCCAAATGATGATTCGCGTAAGGATGTGACGGGGGAGACTCAGACGCAGGATCCGCGTAAGGATGTGACGGGGGGGACTCAGAATCCGCCTA
>DCWI01000121.1 GCA_002328825.1 Nitrospiraceae bacterium UBA2166
TCACACTGGCGCAGTCTACAATACATAGCGACTACCTTGTTTTTATTGATCCAGATATACGGCATGATCTTTCTATGGGCTAGACCCGGACACTTTCAGTACACTTGGGAATAGGCGAATGTTAGAAAAAGAATTTGGCATGAAGCTTCGAATCTCTCCTCCGCCAACACGGCGGCAAGNNGGTGGGGTGTGGGGAGTCGCAGCAACAAGAACCGCCGACAGCCAAAGCGCCAGACATCTCAATTCACGAAGCCGCTGAAGCAGGAAACATCGAAGCGGTCAACCAGCACTTGGAGGTGGGCGCGGATGTGAATGCGAGAGAAAATAATAAATGGACTCCTTTACATTATGCGGCTTATTACGGTCATAAGGCAGCCGTCGAACTGCTAATCGCCAAGGGTGCGGATGTGAATGCAAAGAGTGATGATGGTTGGACTTCTTTGCACGATGCGACTTCTATAGGTCACAATGAAATCGTCGAACTACTAATTACCAAGGGCGCGGATGTGAATGCGAAGAATAACTATGGCAATACTCCGCTAGATTTGGCCTCTGGTGAAACCGTCAATTTCCTCCGCCAACACGGCGGCAAGACGGGTGAAGAATTGAAAGCTGAAGGGAAGTAGCCAGGCCCACCTGTGCGGCAACAGTTAAAAGGGCTTGAAAACTGCGTTCTGACAGTTTTTTCTTATACTCACAAGTCCGAGGATTGTATGAAATGTTAAGCGAACAAGATCGTGTGATATGGGAAGAGGAGCTCGCTCAATTTGTGCCGCAGCGAGTTTTTGACGCGCATGTTCATTTGCTTGATCGACGCCATTTGTCTCAGGTCGAAGGCGCTTTCTTGGACTGGAAAGACACGGATTGGAATGCTCTCCAAGATTGCGCCCAGCAACTGTTTCCCGGTCGCGAATTGCACTGTCTTGTCCTTGGAACCCCTTCACCGGGTATTGATGTGGAGTCGCACAACCGATGGATTGCCCAGCAGATCCAGTTGGATTCCCAATCTCGCATGAATCGCCTTGTGACACCCACCTGTAAGACCGTTGAAATTGAACGTGACTTTGCAGAATGGCGGTTCAACGGACTGAAACCGTATCGTTTGTTTTCCGTAACTGGTGATCCTCATCAATGTCGTATCGCTGACTTCCTTACACATTCGCAATTGGAATTTGCCGATGAGCATAGACTTTGGGTAACAATGCACCTTTCACGCTATCATGGTTGCGCTGACGAATTAAACCTGTCCGACCTGGAAGAATACACTACCAAACGTTATCCCAATGTGCGCTGGATCTTGGCCCACTGTGCCCGAAGCTTTAGCTATTGGCCGATTCGACAAGCAATCCCGATACTTCGGCAAATGCCAAATCTTTGGTACGATGTTTCAGCAGTTACCGATCTGCGCCCACTGATCACGCTTTTTCAGGAGGAGGACATCAAGCGGATCTTCTATGGATCGGATTTGGTCGACTCTACCTTCTTTCGAGGAAAATACGTGACTCTGGGTCGAGCATGGTGTGGCCTTAATGCAGACCAGTACTCGTTGCGTTTTCCTCATTGTGACGGTCGACCGATTCTGGCTATCTATGAACAGTTGCTCGCGATGAAGCATGCAGCTGAGATCGTCGGCCTGTCGTCATCAGATATTGAAGATATCTTCTGGAAAAATGCCGAGTCGGCTTTTGGTGTAAAGTTTGGGCAAGGAACTTAAGCATTAAACCAACCCACTCCACCACTTGAAAGCAGCAGGGTTGTTGTTCGGCGTTCAGGTGGTGGAGCGGGTTGGTTTAGTTCAGCACATGTTTAAATTCTGGTTAGTAAACTCCTCCAAATTTTCAAAGGTCTTGGCCGTAATATTATTTAAGTCAGGATTGTTGTTAGTTAACACCTCTTTGAAAAAACCCGAATCGAGATAGTTTTGCATGGCTTCGCGACTCTTCCAGAAGTAGACGCCGCCATAGGTGTTTTCCTCATGGTTTGCTAACCAGTATTTAGATTGTAATCCTTCTAGTTTGGTAAATACGCCGACTGATTCTTCGCAGATTTTTTGAAAATCATCACGACTAACGTGATCACTTAGATTGAAGTTTATGATAAGTATGTGCATAGCTAGGCCGATGGTTAAATTGTATTCGCCTTTAAGGCTTCTTACGATGATATTTTTGGATCATTTTATTTCCATTTCGCTCAACCACTTCCCCCACTTCTCCAGCATCGTTAAGACTGTGCATAGCCGTTTCCATGGTGTTTTTATCGACACTACGGTAACTGCGAGCAAACTTAAATTCACGAACCTCACCCTGATATTTTACGTTTATTGTTGATTTCTCAATAAGTTTGCCATCTGCAAACGACCATTCGGTATCAATGTGTCCTCTCCTTATGAAGGATTTACCAACGAGTTTACCGCTCTTTATGTCAAACCCAAGAACTCCACTAAACTGCATAATTCTACTAGCAGCGGTAGAACCTCCATCGGTTGTGATCGACATCGCTACGTTTTCAATTGCCCATTTATATGAGACTTGCTGTGTGTTTCCATTTGATCCCGTCCTTTCCCAGTCTCCAATCAACCAACTAACTTTGGCCATTGCTTCCTCGCGGTTCGTGGGTTGATCCTGACCGCTGACATTGATTGCCAGCCCGACAAATATGAGTAATGAGATTAGTTTTTTCATAAGTATAATAGTGGTAACCAAAGAAACAATGACCGTGTTAAAACCAGTTTTCAAGCCGTTTTAACTGT
>DCWI01000111.1:0-8455 GCA_002328825.1 Nitrospiraceae bacterium UBA2166
TGATGAAAACCAAGTATCAAGAACGTCCGAATCCTGAGAGATATTGAATCCATCACATTTGGGACAACGTTCTGGCTCACTTCGTTGAATAATAGGTGCTACATGAGTTGCATCACAGTCCTCACAATACCAAGCGGGGATCTGATGCCCCCACCAAATTTGCCGTGAAATGCACCAATCTTTAATATCACGCATCCAGCCAAGATAGTTATTCTCCCATCCCTTGGGAACAAAATTAATGTCGCCAACTTCAACCGCTCTAATCGCGGGGTCTGCAAGAGGCTTGATCTTCACATACCATTGAGGTGAAAGAAACGGTTCCACAATAGTCCGACATCGATAACATTTCCCAACCGAATGTTTGTGCTCTTCAACGCTGATCAGAAAACCCCGCTCTTCAAGAAAACAGAGAATTTTCGTTCTTGCCTCAAGAACAGATTTTCCTTGAACACTACGAAGCACTTCAGCATCTACATCAGATAACTGACTTGGATCGATTAGCGCGTGCTTATCTAAGATTGAAATCTTATTGAGATTATTTCGAAGTCCCGCTTCATAGTCGCTAAAATCATGGCCTGGTGTAATTTTGACCACACCGGTACCAAACGCTCGATCAACCAAGATAGGATCTGTAACAATTGGAATAATTCTACACGTCAACGGAAGACGGATGAATTTCCCAATCGCGTGAGAATGGCGAGCATCATCAGGGTGTACTCCGACTGCAGTATCTCCAAGCATCGTTTCTGGGCGAGTAGTCGCAATAACAAGCACATGATCTCCATTCTCATCAATTGGATATCGAATGGAATAGAGTGATCCATTGGTCTCTTCATGCTCGACTTCAATATCGGCTAGAGCTGTGAGACACCTCGGACACCAATGAATCAAACGCGTACCTCGATAAATGAGGTCATCCTCGTAGAGCCGAACAAATACCTCACGAACAGCCCTAGACAGCCCCTCATCTAGAGTAAATCGCAGGCGAGACCAATCACAGGAAACACCTAAAGACCTCAACTGATTGAGAATCGTTTCTCCATATTGTGCTTTCCATTCCCACACTCTCTCAAGAAACGCTACTCGGCCTAGCTCCTCTCGACTCGTCCCCTCCTTGTCAAGTTGCCGCTCAACCACATTCTGCGTGGCAATTCCGGCATGATCCGTCCCAGGAAGCCAGAGGACATTGAATCCACGCATGCGAAACCATCGCACGAGAATATCTTGAATGGTGCTGTTCAACGCATGCCCCATGTGAAGCGCACCAGTAATATTTGGAGGAGGAATTACAATCGAAAAAGAGGGGTTCGGAGATTTAAGTTTCGACTGAAAGTAGCCTCGCTCCTCCCAGACCTGATACCATTTTTTCTCCGCTTCATGCGGTTGATATTTTTTTCCAAGCACCGTCTTCATTCTCTACCTCATAGCGTCTAAAACACTAAAAAAGAGCCGATCGTAACATGGCCTATTTGATCAAAACAAGGTTAGCGCTAAGGACAAGAATACGCAAAAATTCACTTTAAAATCCTTGACAGCGCGTTCATGTCCAGAATAGCATAAGGGACGATCGAGGTCTGATATGGGAATACGTTTGGTCATCACCCTCATCCTCGTAGTGGTCTTGTATTACCTGGGCAAACAGGTATACCAGTTGCTGCTTGGTTCAGGAAAAGCTACTGATAAGCCTGACGCAATCAGCGCAGGTATTGACCTTACCCAAGATCCAGTCTGCCTAACCTATGTTTCCAAAGCACGCGCCATCAGCACCGAACACAATGGCGAGACCCACTACTTCTGCAGTGAACATTGCGCTACTGAGTTCGAGAATCGTGCAGCCTAAGATTTAGTTTATCCCTCGTCACATTCCACACATTTTTTCAGACAACAACACATACCCCGAAGCACCTTTCACCACAGGCAATTGCCGAAAATTAGCAGGCAGCTCTGATAATAATCGTTCCTGAGTAATAACTGTAATCGCCTTCCCATCCTTGATCAGTTTATCAAGGGATGCACGCTGTCCCTTGTGCACAAAGATAATTTTGTGGCGTGCATAAAACACATAACTCGGTTTCGTCCGGCCATAAACAACCAAGGCGTCATCAGCCCCAATGCAGTCTCCTGCAAGAGAAGCAAGCACGTGTGGAGGTGAAAGAAAGTTCTTGTCAAAGACCGGAAGCCCAACATGGATAATCAGCAATGTTGATAGTCCTATTGTCACAACAGCAATTCGGATTGCCGTCCGTATACGCTGTAGCGCTATCCCATAAAACGCGGTCACCACAAAACCAATGACCATGACCATGCCAACGATGGAAAAACTAAGACCAAGATTAACGTTGTGGGCCATGGGAAACTCTTGCGCAATAAACTCAACGAGTGAGCCATACACAAATGGAAACACTGCAAGGCTTCCACCCAACAACGTCCCAAGCACCGCAATTATCAAAAAGGCGATTGTGGGTTTTGAGCACATCTCACCACTTATAAGTCGTGCAATGGGAAATGCAACGAGAATCGCTACTGCTGGAAATAGCGGCGCGATGTAGTGAGGAAGCCTAGTTGCAGAAAACGTAAAAAAGAGAAACACCACCACAAACCAACAGAAGGCAAAGATAAGAAGAGATTGCCCTCGGTCCCTAACCGTACGATACATTTTAAAATCTGATACTACCTCACGAAGCGCCAATGGCAAAAACCCACTCCACGGAAGAAACCCTAGAAAAAGAACAGGAATGTAAAACAATATTGTCCCACCATGACCCCCAATAATGTTGGTATAGCGACCAAGAGTATTCGCCTGCGCAGATTCTAAATATGTCTCTCCATGAATCATCAGCATTGCCCCATACCAGGGCACGGTGAGACAAAGAAACAACAACACTCCAACAAACGGACGAACTTCACAAATCACTTTTCGAAAATTATGAGTCACAAGAACAAAGACCAACACCACCAGTAATGGAACAATCACTCCCACTGGCCCTTTGGTAAGCATCGCGCCAGCCATTGCTATATAGAAAACGAGATACCATCTCTTTTCGTTTGTTTTACCCGAAAAAGCGATCCAAAAACTGAACAACGAAAGAGTTATAAAAAAGATGAGAACCATGTCTGTCAGAACCATTCTTCCGATCGCAAGCATCTCAAGGTTTAATAGGAGACACAGGGCAGACCACCACGCAACATTGACCGTCGCAACTCGAGCAAGAAATAGATACTGCATAATGATGAGCAGAGTCCCAAATACAGCGGAGGGAAAGCGTGCCGAAAATTCGTTGACGCCAAAGACAAGATAGGAAACCCCGATAAGCCAGTAAGTGAAAATCGGCTTTGCAAAACGCGGTTCGTCGTTAAGGGTTGGAGAAATCCAATCTCCTCGCTCAAGCATCTCACGAGGCGCACCTGCATTGCTTCCTTCATCATTATCAGTCAGGTTCAGGGCCCCAAGCGCCGAAAAAAAGAATACCCCACAAAGAAAAAGAAGAATTCCATTGTGTCGAATGTAGGTTAATGTCACGGCACCATAATCTCGCATATGAAAAGAGTATCAGGGTTGCATCGGAACCTGAGATCCGTATCATGATGCTAATACATGAATAACTCAAGGAGGGGGGGGGAACGGACAATGAAGAAGCTGGTACTACTCCGCCATGGAGAAAGCGTCTGGAATAAGGAAAACCGGTTTACCGGGTGGGTTGATGTCGAACTCTCCTCAAAAGGCCTCGAAGAAGCCAACGAAGCAGGACGCACATTGCGCAACGAAGGATTTGGGTTCGACGTCGCCTATACCTCACTATTAAAACGAGCCATCAAAACATTGTGGCTCGTACTAGAAAAAATGGACTATATGTGGATTCCAGTACACCAAACATGGCATCTCAATGAACGACACTATGGGGTGCTACAAGGTTTGAACAAGGTAGAAACAGTTGAAAAACATGGAGAAAAACAGGTGCATATCTGGCGACGCAGTTACAACATTTGTCCTCCAGCACTCGGATCGAATCACCCTGACTTTCCAATGAGTGATCCACGTTACAAGGCTCTCGATGTCCAACAGATACCATCGACAGAATGCTTAAAAGATGTGGTGACTCGATTCTTGCCCTATTGGAAATCGACCATTGCACCCACAATTGCAAGAGGTGAACGAACCCTTATCGCCGCACATGGCAATAGCATACGCGCTCTAATCATGTACTTGGATAAAGTTTCAGAGGATAAGATTGCGGACCTCAACATTCCAACGGGAATCCCATTAGTGTACGAATTGGAAGACGACCTTCGCCCCATTCGCCATTACTACCTCGGTGACCCCGAAGCCGTCGAACGTGCAACACAATCCGTTGCCAATCAAACTACAATGAAAAGGTCGCCCTCACCCACGTCGTAAATCCAGCACCCCTGCGGTGGATAAAGAGGTCAACTCTATCAACTACCAGACACATCTGGTAGCAAATGATTGTCAATAGCAAAACCTATAAACATAACTAGCATACACTGTCACAAAAGTAGGTGCGTTGAATTAAGAAAACGATTAGTATGACATAGAACATCCTTACCAGCCCATACTTATTGGACATCTGACAAAAGCCCCGTTAGCATTTGGCGAAGGAAAGTTTGAAAATACTGGGTGATAACATGATAATAAAATTCTCCTCTTTTTTCGCATTACTCGTAGGCGCCATAATTTACCTCATCTCGAACCCATCCTTAGGGGGCACTAACATAGCCCATGAAGGGACATCACCGATCCACGTCAAGATCCTCATTACCTACCACTCCCTGACGGAGAATACAGAGAAAATGGCACAAGGTGTTGCCGAAGGAGCGCGTTCCATGAAAGAAGCAATCGTGGTTGTGAAACCAGTCTCTGCTGTCACAGCAAACGATCTTTTTTCTTCAGATGCAATTATCGTCGGTTCACCAGTGTACTGGTCAAACATGGCTGGAGAAGTGAAGACATTCTTCGACAACTGGCAGTTCAAGTTCGGCGTTTATCCAGAATTCAAAATGCGCGACAAGGTGGGTGCTGCCTTTAGTACCGGCGGCGGATACTCTAACGGCAAAGAACTGACGATGCTAACGATTTTATCTGCGATGCTGGGGAATCAAATGATCGTCGTAAGCGGAGGCGGCGCTTTTGGTGCTAGTGCTACAACCGAAGGGGATAGTCCTGGCATCAACAAGTACGAATACACTGAGGCTCAAACATTGGGCCGACGAGTTGCTGAAGTCACATCTCTTGTGAAAGAGGGACAACAACAACGAATGAGCCCTTAAATTCAACACACTCAAGCACTGAGCAAAGCAGTGTTTAGTATCTTCTCGTGAATTGTCATTTTGCATACAACTGTCCACAAGTCTTCCAAATGATTCAGCAGCCTCGTAGGAAGGATGCCGACTTCATGACAAATCCACAAACCCCAGCCGCATGGCAACAGTAGATACGATTGTGGGTGCAGCCCACTCAAATCGTGATACCGCTAATATCCAATGCAATTCCTAACACTTATTCAGTATTTCGAGCGCCTTGAAGCAACAGCTAAGCGTCTTGATATCTTTGAAATCCTTGCCGCGCTTTTTCGTCTCTCTAACACTAGCGAAATCGACAAGATTATTTATCTCCTCCAAGAACAATTGCTCCCTTCGTTCTATACGGTGGAAATGGGGATGTCTGAAAAGTTACTCATCCGATCAATCGCCGATGCATCGGGTAAAAATCTCTCGGAAATCCACCAGCATTTTCAAGCCAGCGGAGACCTAGGAAAAACGACAGAATGTTTTTTGAGTGCTCAACTCGGCACCAACCTCGACGTGCACACCGTATATTCACAGCTCCGTCGCCTCGCAGAGCTGTCAGGAGAAGGGAGTGTTGAAAACAAGGTTGAGGCACTCGCAGCACTCTTGCAATCCGCAACACCAACTGAGGCCAAATACATTAGCCGCTTTGTAGTCGGTCGAATGCGCTTAGGAACAGGAAATGCTTCAATACTTGAGGCCCTCAGTCTTGCCAAGACCGGAGAGCGAAAACCCAAGGCAATCCTCGAACGAGGATTCAATCTCTGTTCAGACCTTGGAATGGTAGGGCGCATTTTATTTTCTGATGGCATTGCTGGAATTGAGAAAATTAGACCGACGGTGGGATCCCCTATCCGCATGGCTTTATGTGAACGAATTACAACCCCCGAGGATGTGATCAAGAAAATCGGTCGCTGTTCTATCGAACCAAAGCTAGACGGGTTTCGTTGTCAAATCCACAAATCCGAAGGAAAGGTTGAGATTTTCTCACGCAATCTCGAACGCACAACATTAATGTTCCCTGAACTAGTTCAGGCCACGAAAACAGCAATCAACGCCAAAAGTATCATCTTTGAAGGCGAAGCTCTCAGCTATGACGACCGAACAGGCGAACTTCACCCTTTTCAAGTCACTATCCAACGAAAACGTAAACACGGAATAGCGAAAGCTGCGACGGATATTCCGCTAAAGCTCTTTGCATTTGATCTTCTCTACGCTAACGGCAATGACTGGACAAATCGGTCATATGCTGATCGACGCAAGTTGTTAGGTTCATTAATTACCGACAACTCAGTCATTGAACTCGCACATGCCGATGAAACAGATGATCCGATCGAATTCTCTCGAATATTCCAGACTGCCATAGACGAAGGTGCAGAAGGCGTGGTAGCTAAACGCCTTGACGGCCCATACAAAGCCGGTGCACGAGATTTCAACTGGATCAAACTCAAACGCAGCTACAAGAGAACATTGGCCGATACGGTGGACGTGTGCCTAGTAGGCTATTTCAATGGAAAAGGTACGCGTGCAGCATTCGGTATTGGAGCAGTACTTGCAACTGTCTACGACCCCAACACTGATACGTTTAAAACAGTTTCTCGAATAGGCTCAGGGTTTTCTGAAAAAGACTGGGTTTGCCTACGAAAGGTTCTTGATTTTAATGCCTCAAATTCAATACCTCCGCGTGTAGTCTCAACACTCACCCCTGACGTGTGGGTTCATCCTCACACCGTAATTACAGTGATGGCTGACGAAATCACCCGCTCAGCAATGCACACCTGCGGAAAAGATGCGAATGGCATTGGATATGCGCTACGTTTTCCTCGCGCACAAGGATTTATTCGAAATGACAAAAATCCTGAAGATACAACAACCGTCGCCGAAATTGTTAGGATGTCAGAAAATCAAAAACTTATAAAGCTGGGATAAGGTCTTGTCTCTATTCTCAAACATAGCTACTGAAAGCCTTGACTCCCAGTCAAAGAAAAAGGGTATTATATAAAACTATATAAGTTATACTCGAACAGAGATGCGTCACCTCTTTAGAAAATCGATACTCTTTTCTTTAACCAATTTTAGGGAGGATACAATGCGAAAATACACAAATATTCTCATCATGATACTTGTTCTCGGATGTGTTTCGTTCGTCGCTGGCATTGCAATTGCTGGCAGCGACCATGGCCATGGCCATGGGCCCGATGAAGCAATAGGACACCTAAACGCGGCAATTTCTCATGCAAAAGGTGCCGTCATGCATGGTGGGGAAGGACATGCGGGAGAAGTATCAAAACATGCCACGGAAGCCATTGCACACGCGAAAGGAGCCATTCACAGCATGCCTTCGGAAAATCCCCATGGGGCAGAAGCAATATCACATATCAAAGAAGCTGTGACTCACCTACAAGCTGCGGTAAAGCACGGGAACCAAGGACATGCTGACCAAGCCACGAGTCACACAAACGAAGGCATCCAACACCTAGGCGGCGCTGCGATGCACGCAAAAGAAGTACACTAACCAGAATATTGAAGCAGCCCACCATTAGGCATTCTCGATGCCGCGTCGTTCTCCAATAGACGATCCGAATTCTGTAGGCTCTCCACCCTACAGAGAATGTGGGTTTTAATACCCTCCAATTCTATGAACATCTCGCGGGGTGACGTGGAATCGTCACCCCGTTCCTTCACATTCAGTGCCCCATGCCATGCCCGCTGTTACCATGATGGCCTTTCTTGCCGTGCTGACCAGTGCCATGACCTGATCCGGCATGGCCATGACCCATCATATGCCCATGCACCATCGTTGAGAACTGTTCCTGCTGCTCAACAGTCAACTCCTTCGTCACGTTCAAAAAAGCATCAATCCGCGCCATCATTAGCTCACCTTTCAGACGTCCAATCGATTCGACAATCGTTTGGAGCTGCCCCCGATCTGGCTCGGGAGAATCGATGAGAAGACCGAGGTCAATCACCGCAATCCGAACATTTGCCTTCTTTTGAATAACCGCTTTCTTGTAATCAGCTTCAACCGGCCGAAGCACGTCAACTTGGGATTTCGTAAGGTGCAACTTCTTTTTTAGCATATGCAATGAAAACGCATGGTGGTGCGCGTTACCATGCATGCCATGACGCCCATACTTTTTGCCATGCCCAT
>DCWI01000111.1:8804-16842 GCA_002328825.1 Nitrospiraceae bacterium UBA2166
ATGCCCATACTTTTTGCCATGCCCCTGGGTCTCGCCGTGATGCCCTTTCTTCTCATGGTAATCGCCATCGTAGGCCCCTCCATATTCCTTATCCATAGAAAAATGTTTCCCATGGTTTCCTTCACCAGCAACAGCACTATTGGAAAAGAGAAGAAACAGGGCAGTACAAAATCCGACAATTCCACAATGTATATATTTGTGACTCATCTTTGATCCTCCTTGTGATACAAGCAATATCGTTAAGGCCGACACTTTTACAACCTAGTTTCAATGTGGAGCGGTATAATCTCACAAACCGCCGCGTGCTCGTTGTTAAATCTTTCTATACGCCTTACAAAACTCCCGCATCGGACATTGGAGGCATCCTGGTATCTTCGCCGAACAAATACATGCCCCGAAATCCATCAATGCTTGATTGAAATCGTAGGTACGGCCACGCGGGAGAAGGCCCTCGGACAATGCCCACATCCGCGTATCTGAAGGCTTCGTACGTGGTTTACCTAGAAACACACGAAGCACCACTCGACGCACGTTAGTATCTAAGATTGGAACATCCTGCTTAAACGCAAACGATCGAATCGCACCTGACGTATATCTCCCAATTCCCTTGAACGACTGCAACTCTTCATCGCTACTTGGAAGATGGCCACCATACTGCGCGACGGTTTCCCGAGCAATGGTATGGAGTTGTATCGGCCTGATGTTATAGCCTAGTGGATACCATATTTTCTTAACGTCCTTCACACGCGCTTTTGCAAGCGCTTGCAGAGTGGGGTATTTGGAAAGAAATTCCAGATATTTCGGCACCACCCGATCAACTTGAGTTTGTTGCAGCATGACTTCAGAGACCAGAATTGAATACGGATCAGAAGTTTCACGCCAGGGCAACTCACGCGCATTCTTTCGATACCAGCGCAATAATTTCTGCTGAAACCTATTCTTCAGAAAGGTGGGAATAGCACGAGGCATGATCTGCGATTCTAACAGGATATTTAAAACAGTAGCCAGCCTTATTTTCACGACATGCAGAAATGTTTTCACCCCTTTACAAAAGAATGCATGCACAGCGCAATAATAGAGTGAGCGTAACCATCCCTATGCCCTGAAAACCACGTTGAATATTGGAAAAATATTCACCAAAAAGCCCCTTACTCTTGGACACGATGCAACGCTTATGATAGCTTCACTTCAAATCACCCGTGGAGACACAGTGACAAAACACCAAGCCCTCCTCTACCAGTTACCACTCACCCCTTATGAGGAAACATGTCAACTCCAACGAACTATTCATGGCGCACGTGTCAATGATAAAACCAACGATACACTCCTTCTGATGGAACATCTCCCAACCTACACCGTTGGACGACGCGTCAAAGACGGACTCCGCCTGATCAATGAAGATGCTCGGATCCAACAAAACATTCCCATTCACCAAACCGAACGAGGAGGGCTTATCACCTACCACGGACCAGGCCAGCTTGTGGGATACCCAATCCTTAAACTCAAGACATACTGCCGTGGCCCAAAAACCTACATGCACTTACTCGAGGAAGTCTTGATTCGCCTTCTTCACGACTTTGGCCTCCAAGCACACCGACGCAACCACTGCATAGGCGTCTGGATTGCAGACCGAAAGATCGCGGCACTAGGCATCCATATCAGTCGTGGAGTAACCATGCATGGGTTTGCACTAAACATCATGAACGATCTTCAAGCATACGATTGGATCATCCCCTGCGGGATCGAAGAATGCAAAATAACCACAATGGCCAAGGAATTGGGAAAAGACGTTGAATTACCCGCAGTTTCAGATCGCTTATGCACTATTTTTTCGGAAATCTTCGGAATTTTCTTTCAACAACCATTCTTCAAGGACCTTCCTTGGAAACACCAAAGTCTAATTCCCTGCAACAGCGCAACCCACTCAACATTAACAACACCATAGTCGCTTACACCTGAACGTCACCACATTCTTGGACTATCAAATCTCCTAGTCGTGCACCATCTGTTAGAATAAGACGCATCTGGAATGCATCACATTACACTCAACCCGCATGCGTACAGGATGAGGAAATTTCCACGGTCCAAACACACAAACTTCTTTCAGAGCTTCTTGAAAAGAATGATCCATATCAGTACTTCTTGCAGCATTAGCGAGCTCATGGTAAAAGTTCTAAACAAGCTTCTATACACTGAAGTACTGACACAGGCTATGGGTTTCTCCTCATGAAGATGCTCTTTTACCGTGTTGTCATTCTCCTTATTTTCCCCTATTCACCAGCAATTGCCGAACACATTACCTCTGAACACGCACCCCACGGGCCCGAACACACAACCCAAACATATGAACTTCACTTCACCAAGGGCATCGCGCTATTCGATGTTGGAGAGTATAAAACTGCCAGAGAAGAATTAACAAAAGCACTCGCTGCAAAACCAAACGACGTTCAAGCCATCGTATACCTTGCCCGAACCAACAACCTCGTCAAGGGTTATCTGGAAGCAGAGGCTCTCCTGACCTCTCTGTTGGCACAAGAACCAGCCACAAAGGGAGCGCGTTTCGACCTTGGTGTTGCTCAATTCAACCTGCAGAAATACGAACAAGCATTAGAACAATTCTCGCAAGCAGTGAAGGAGAACCCCGATACACCACTTCCTTATTTCTACGAGGGCCTAACCCTCAACAAATTAGAGCGTTACGATCAAGCGCCAGCCAAATTTGCACGCGCCAGCCTGCTTGACCCTGAGCTCACTGCATCAGCACATTATCAAAGCGGCATTGCCTATTTTCGGGCCAGTCTCCAAGAGGAGGCAGAGGATGCCTTTAATGCGGTCATCACCGCAGAACCCGACTCTCCGCTAGCACAATCGTCACGTGAATTCCTCACACAAGTGGAAAAGGTAACGGCACCCGACAAAACGAAGAAAAAGCCTTGGGATCTCACCCTCATGGTCAGCCCACAATATGACACCAACGTAATCCTACAAGCGCCGGGAGGCCAACGGCCAGAAGATATTTCACGACAGCAAGATTTTAAAACCACATTCTATGGTCGCGGGGAATACCGCTTCAAAGAAACCGAGAAAATGACCTTGGGAAGCTCGTACTCATTTTACCAAAGTCTTCACACCGAACTAACTCAGTTTGACGTCCAAGCACATTCACCAACATTATTTGCAACATACCTCTTCAAACATAATATACGCGCACGAATGGAATACAAGTTAGACGCATTCTCTCTCGGCACTGAACCTTACTTGTTGGCTCATTCACTAAATCCAATGGTCATGCTGGCCCATACGCCAGAGAGTATTACACAGCTCCAATACCGTTTTCAGACTAAGAACTTCACCGATGATAAAGAGCTCTTTCCGGAAAATTCTGACCGGGATGGCGACAACAATATGATGGGACTCACTCACTTCCATCTTTTTGCTGAAAAGCAAGGAAATCTCCGTGTGAGCTACTCATTTGATTCCGACGATACACGGGACCCGACGTGGGACTATCATGGCCATCAAGTGAACATAGGAATAACCGCCCCCCCATGGAAAACCATTCGGGTTGACGCCAGTTTTGATTACTACCGTCAAAACTACCTTAACGCGAACGAATTCTCTCCGACATTACTAGAACGACAAGATGACATTTTCAACACCAGCTTTACAATTGCCAAACCCATTGGAGCATCGTATTCGGTTGGACTACAGTATATATACACACGCAACAAGTCGAATGTCAGCGTGTTCGACTTCAGCCGCAGCATATTTGCACTGATGGCAAACGGGCAATTCTAAAATATGATACGAATCACACCTAAATCATGTGAAAACTGAGGCTATACCAATTGTACAACCCACGCTATAATCGAGTAATCATTACCCCCTATTGAAAGGCTATGATGCAACGATTAGCTGCACTATCTGGCTTAAATGTGGTTGTAGCCGTAATTTTCGTGGCTATTTTGCTCCCAAGTTCGATCATCTTTGCCCAAACGAACACCACCAAGCCGATTGGAAATTACATCATTTCAAAAGGCACCGTCACGGTGACTCATCCAGGAGAAACCACTGCAATTCCAGTAAAAGTGAGAGATGGTGTCCTCTTTCGGGATATCATCACTACCAGCGACAACTCCAAAACCAAAGCACTGTTTGTTGACGACAGCATCCTCACACTTGGTGAAAACAGCTCGGTGGAAATTACCGAGCACGTCTATGATCCCAACACTGATACGCGAAGTGCCATTGTCAACCTAATTAAGGGCAAACTACGTGTGCTAGTTGGAAAAACGTTCCTCGGCCTCGGGTCAAAATTTGAAATCCACACAAACCACGCATCAGTCGCTGCACGTGGAACCTACATGGTAATCTGGGTTGAACCAGACACCGAAAACAGCGCCATCCCAGCGTCCTATATAACGCAAGCGGTGCCGGCCAGAGGAGGGACAGGCGTCGCACTCCTGAACGGAACAGCAACATTCACCACGCCACAAGGATCGGTCACGGTCCCCACAGGACAATTCTCATTTGCCACTCCAGGTACGCCTCCTTCAATGCCTACGATGTTTACAAATACGCCATTCGTTCAACAACACATTGCCGCAACAAACGTCAAAAGTAAATCCAGTCCTGCTCAAATATCAGCAGTAGAAACCCTTTCAAAGCAAGGCCAAGGCAGTTCAGTACTTATCGAAGTTCCAAAGACTCCCACCCCGATTCCCTCTCCATCCTCACGTCAAACCTCCAACCCAACAACAGACGACGGTGACACAAGTGGAAACACCACAAAGAGTTCTGGAACACCAACCACACCAACAACATCAGCCACGCCACACGCACCTCCCTCAACGGTCATAACAACAATCGCCCCAGCAATACCTGTCGCGCCACTTGTCCCCGTCGAGATTCAAATGGAACCAGAAATGGCCAGAATAGAGGCCGCCATGATAGGTGGGCGTGAACTCCCTGCACTGCCAAAACAACCTACAGGGACTCTCACAATCCAGGGACCAAAATTACCATGACACAGGTCAGGCCACACATCCTCCTCTGTTTGCTAGGAGTCTTACTCATAAGCGTCAGTACTCTTCCACCTCCTCTGGCCAAAGCTGGAAACTCCAAACTTCAAATTGCTCTATTGCCTCCGCCTATTGCCCAAGCAATAGGCGGCATGACGGCCACATTAGATATCTCAGGCGTTCAAGACACCATTCCTATGACTATCAATCTTGACGGAACAGTGACCGCCACAGTCCCAGATGTTCCGGTCGGAGAACATACGTTGACTATTACCTATCGGTCACCTCGAAATGTGATTTTAGCTATCGCTACTGGTGAAGCCGTAGTTGAGCCTGATGTCAACACACATATCGCATTAAATGCACTAAACACGAGTATGGATGACGACGGAGATGGAGCAACTAATCTTGAAGAGGTGATGAGCACAACCGATCCCAATAATCCGATATCGGGAGGATCCCAAGCAACACTGCAGGTAAACATCGCAGGAACTGGGAATGGCACCGTAAAATCGTTGGGACTAAGCGGCATCACCTGCGGGGAAATATGTGAAAACTCCTTTATTGTCGGGGCTGAAATCCGGCTGATTGTGGAACCAGAAATCGACTCGATGTTTTCCGGTTGGCAAGGTGTCGACTGCGGAAGTGAGCCTGAATGTCAGGTGCACTTCCAAGATAACCTGACTGTGGTAGCAACCTTTGTCCCCTTAGAGGCCGGAGAGGCTCCCGAATTCACCCTGTCAGTCACCAAAGGCGGAGATGGCAAGGGAGAAGTGCTAACCGACGTTCGGAACTCTTCAACAGGCATTCGATGCGGGGAACATTGTGCAGAGTTTTATGAGGCAGGCACCACAATTACCTTAACCGCAATTTCAGCCCCTGACTCAATATTTGCCGGTTGGAGTGGCGGAGAATGCGCAGAAGCTGAAACATGCGAGATGACAATGGTCGCCAACCAAACCATTATGGCGACATTTATAAAAGAGCCCACGCCCCATTTCACTCTGGCTGTAACTAAAGGCGGAGATGGAAAGGGAGAAGTAACAGCCAATCCGCTTGGGGTGATCAACTGTGGCGAATTCCCCGATAACACTTTTCCACCATTCCTCAATACACCAGAAGAGGGGCAAAACTCTTTTCAAGATGATGACTTCGTATCTCAGTGTCAGTTTTTAGAAATTAACTGTCCTGATGGTGAGGGTGAGAGACCATTTCCTAGTGACTTCTTCCCAAATGACTCACTAAACCAACCAGGAGGACTTCCCCCATGCGATTTTGACACTGAGCCAGGTGTCCCGTGCGATCCTTCGATCTCGCCAGGCTTTGACCAGAATGATTCAGAAAATAGACCAAACTTCTTCTCCCCAATCCAGAATGAGATACGAAAAGGTCAGAGTCCTGTTCCAACAACCATTGGGACGGATTGCTCAAAGCTCTACAATGCGGGCACCTCGGTCACCCTAACTGCAATCCCCGATTCCGACTCGATGTTTGCAGGGTGGAGTGGAGGAGTCTGTGTCGGGACAGGAATCTGCCAAGTAACGATGACCGCTAATCAAACTGTTACAGCAACGTTTCTCAATGACCCCAATGCCCAATTTTCCCTGACCGTGAACGTCTCTGGAGATGGGCATGGCACGGTGGATGCCACTCCAACGACAGAAATACACTGTGAAAGATTCACTGATACTGAATTCTCGGATAACACCTTGCAAACTTTTCCTTTCCCCAATGAAAATGAACCAGAAGAGAGGCAAGACTCTATTCCGCCTAACACCGAGGAGACTTGCTCAGGGAACTATGCAGCAGGCACCACGGTCACCCTGACTGCAATCCCCGAGTCCGACTCGATGTTTGCCGGTTGGAATATCTCTGGATGCTCAGGCACTTCATTTTCGTGTACGCTGACGATAGTGGCCAATCAGACCGCCACGGCAACATTTATACATGACTCCACATCTCAACTTGCCTTGACTGTGAACATGGCTGGAGATGGACACGGCACAGTAACTGCCAATCCACAGCCCACCGGAGAGCCAAACTGTAGATTACCCGATAACACCTTTTCACCATTCCCCAATGCGCCAGGAGAGGGACAAGACTCCTTCCAAGATGACAGCTTCTCATCTCAATGTCAGTTTTTGGGAATTAACTGTCGTGATGGTGATGCTGAAGGACCATTTCCTAATAACTCCTTTCCCTCACCCCAAAATGAGATAAGAAAATCTCAAAACCTTGCCCCAGAAACTATCGGGACAAATTGCTCCGAGTTCTACGATGCGGGCACTACAGTCACCCTGACTGCAATCCCCGATTCCGACTCGATATTTGCAGGGTGGAGTGAGGGAGAATGTGGAGGAACTGGAATCTGTCAAGTCACAATGTCCACTAATCACACGATCACAGCAACCTTTGTCCACGAACCAAAGCCACAATTCTCCCTAACCGTGACCATCTCTGGAGACGGACACGGCACGATGGATGCCCATCCAGATACAGAGGTACACTGTGAGGGTAGCCGCTTCCAGCCAAATCTCCCCCCACAGAATGAGCCCCAAAATTTCCAATCCCCCTCCCAACCCCTTCCAGCAGATCTATTCATCTCAACTGCAAGCGGAGTGAATTTATTGAAAAAATGGCAAAGAGTTAGGGCACAAACCATTGAGGGATCTTGCTCCGGAAGCTTTGATGCGGGCACTTCAGTCACCCTGACCGCGATCGCAGACAATAATTCCATATTTCCAGGATGGGGTGGGGCCTGTGCAGGAACTGGACAATGTACAGTGACACTGACCGAAAACAAAACAGTGTCAGTAACGTTTGCCTGTGTTACCCGACCGTGTGGCCAAGAAGATGAACAAGTCTTTTTCTCAGATGAGACGCAAAGTGACCCAAACGGATTCCCCCCATGCAGCCCCAGCACTACCCCTTCGCCAGGCGTCCCATGCGATCCCTCACTCTCACCAGACTTTGACGCTCAACCCCCTCAAGGTGACCTCCCCCCGTGTGATTTCAAC
>DCWI01000044.1 GCA_002328825.1 Nitrospiraceae bacterium UBA2166
TACCGGGGCATAGAGCTGGGAGAAGGTTGCCAAAGGGAGATCGCGGCCCTCTTTGTGACCGTAAGTTAACCAGTGTGAACGGCCAAAGGCTTCCATATCCTTAGGGGAACCATCGGGATAGTTCTTTTTGTACTCAATGATTAGATCAGGGTAAGCTTGTACGTAGCTAATGTATTTGTTTGAATGAGAGTCGACACGGTCGGCCAAGATTTTCTTGATCACCCTCTCAAGGCGACGTATTGCTCGTTTAACAGCTTCTGGGTTTGAGTGCCGTAAATAAGGATCGGAATCGACTTCGTAGTCCATTTTGGTAATTGCATCAGACACTGCATTCAGAAAGATTTTGTCTTGTTCTTTTTCAAAGAATCGATGAAACGCTTTCTCGCGTTCTCGTATGAAGTCTTCATTTTTAAACAGCGCGGACATTATGGAATTATGAATAATTTCATCTCTGATCGGGGTGCCGCGTAGCGTGTCATACCATCCCATCGTGTCCCAGACGATGGGAACAAATTGACCGCGCCACGGGTCAAAGTAGATCCGCCAATTATGGATGTTGTCTGTATGAGAGCTCTGGGTTAGAGACTCAAACGCGGAAAATGTTCCCCAAGCTTCCATATCTAGGATTTTGCTGAGTTCTTTTTGTGCCAGTGGAGAATCACTCTGCTGAATAAGTTTTAAGAAGATCTGCAAAGGTCTCATCGACGAAGCTGGGAAATGATTATTAATTGCCACTTTGTCCCACCCTGCGGTAGATTGAAATAGTGAGACGGGCGCCCCCTTCGCAGCAAGTATGAAGCGTTCCTTGCCTTGAACCTCGCCACGATAGATATCCCCGGGCATGAGAGATGCATTACGGAGCGTATTTTCCTTAATCTGTTCGACAAGGATATGTACACCTCTATCGTCCCCATTCACGTAAAGCCGTACCAACTCTGTTCTGGGGGCCAACAATCCCATGATCGTGGCCAGACGATAAGAAAGGAAGTTATTCAAGTGTTCAATGGTGCGTGGTGCAAGGAGATTGACCCAACGCATATCTTCATAAAGCGTGTTTTTCGTTGTTTTAAATCGAATTGATTTTTTGTTCCAGGCCCAGCGGTAGAACGTATCGCCGCGATATCTGACTTTAACTTTCTTTAATTTTCCATTGTCTAACATTCGGCCCTTTACATATTGGAAACCAGAATGGGGCATATTGGCTTCCAAGGTCGCGAGATTAGAATCCGGAATAATTAAGTGTACGGATTTGAGAACTGATATCCGCTTTCCGCCGCTCTTTCCGATATAAGCCCTCACATAGTTGACTAACTGGGAAATTTCATATCGAGCGATGGCGTCTAAATCAAGTTCCTTAGTCTTGCCAGGGTGGTATTGAACGTTGTAGGTGAAAAAGCGGTCTATCGTGTTGTAAGCGACATATGCGCCAGTGATGCTGACAGGCAGGGTGATGAGCCAAGACCAGAAGAAAAGTTTAAGAAAGAAGCGCTTCATCCCTGATCAACGAACTCAATTAATGGTGCTTCATCCTCACCGACCACCACATCTGCATAGCATCGGATGCTAACGGTTACCTGTTCTCTATCAGCTGGTTCTAAATATTTTCCAATTGGCAGATAGAATTGAGGATCAGGTTTACCATCTGCTATAAGGCTATCTTCTTCTCGACGCATTTGACTGAACTTTAAGGTTGAAACAGGAAAGCGTATTGTCTGATTATCAATCTGTGCCTCAATCTGGTAAATGCGAATGCGTGATCCGCGCGGGGGATCTACTCTGAGCAAGACCGAATCTGTGGGTATAGGGGTTGCGAGGGCAAGTTGTCCACGATGATTGAACTTCGGTCCAAGGGGTTGGGATAGGACTTGGGAGAAAGACTTTTGTCTGGGAGTGGTCCAATACATTTGCCAGTCCTCTAAAGCGATTTTCGCTTCAGTCCTCATCGTTTTCTGGAGTAGTTGATTGGCTAGCCCATAATTATTAGTTTCTTTGTACGCCTTTATCAAAAATTGAGAAAGATAGCTGTTTCCAGGGAACGCGCGTTGGTTTGTGATTAGCCCCTGTAACCCTTCATCTTCTTCACCCGGGGAGTGCCGGATAGCCTCATACCAAAAAGCCCGCGCATCGAGGTCGCGATCACTCAGGGATAGCCAACTTAACGACCATTTCCTTAAAGCACCATAATTCTCTTGCTGTTCTAGGGCTACGCATAGCCGGAGTAATAGTGCTCGTTTCAGGGGGTATGCTCTGTCGTCTAAAAGCACTTCATCCCACCGAGGCTTCTCGAGAAGCGTGGTTAACGGACTAGTTTGATTGGTTTTTGTTGCTTGTGAAAAAGCAGAAATCGCCTCCTGCTTCATGGAATGGGCATAGTGGGCTACCCAGTGCTTCCCGATCTTCTTTACGATATCGCTGTGGTAAGAAGCAGTAAAAAGGGCGCCCAGAAATAACACCGTAGTCCCTGCCAACAAGCTGTTGGCGAGAATCTTGGCTGTGAATCGGCTGAGCATTGTCGAGCGTTAGCTAGGCTCTGTACAGATCAGATAGCGTTGCCGGATTGGAATCGAACTATCGATTTCCACGGCTGACGAAATCGGAGATTTGGACTGAAATAGGAGCTTCAGGAAAAGGCCATATTTTAGTCACAAAACCGTAATAGAGCACGGATGCATCTTGCGGTAACCATAGACACCGCCGCCTCCGATCCGGAACTGCTTGATCAGCCCAGACAAGCACCTGTCCTCGATACTGCGAGCCGAATGCGGATGACGCCGCCAAGCGTAGTAGTCGCTACGATGCACCTCCAGCAAACCACACAGCAACCGAACCGGCAGCACGGCACAATGCTCGTGGATAAAGGCGTATCTCACTCGTGGTGATCGGCGAAGAACGCTGCGGCTTTTTTCGGATGTCGCGCTCATCGGTGACGTTGGAAACTCCTTCTTCAGCCGACGGATCTCGGCCTGCTCATCGACTTTGGCCTGGTGCTCTGCTGCATCGGGGCCAAATAGCTTGGCCCGGCGTAGAGACTATGCGTGGTGAGACCTAACCGGCCAATGGCCTCTATCCGCGACCTACCTGACGGCCTGAATTTTGAACTCCTCAGGATACCGTTTGTTGCTCATATTCACCTCTATTTTGGCCATTTTCTATGGCTGAAAGGTGTCTAGCAAACCAGGGGCGGTTCAGTTTTCTACATCTCGCACCCCCTTCAATAGATAACCCCGCCCAAAATAGGTTATTGTTACGCTGTCTTTGATGCCCGGGAGATTGCGCCATGAAATTGAATTCGGCCCGTTGTCGTCGGTTTCAAGGTCTCAATACCCTGCTGAGCCTGGTCCTTGTTGGATTTATTCTTTCCTCCTGTGGTGACAGCGGGACCACATCTCAGCTCAGTAAAGGGAAT
>DCWI01000051.1 GCA_002328825.1 Nitrospiraceae bacterium UBA2166
TGAGTAGTGCGGGAATCGGCTGCGAGGAAGAAAGGTAACATATAATGCGCACCATCATAGCCCTAGCCTGTACGGACTGTAAGCGGCGCAATTACTCAACCATGAAGAACAAAAAAAACGACCCCGATAGATTGGAGTTGAAGAAATATTGCCGGTTTTGTCGGAAACATGTTCCTCACAAGGAAGTGAAATAGTTAGAAGAGAGGCCATTAGCTTAGTAGGTGTTTTGGAAGTAGAAAAATTAACGAATAAGTGTGCAGGTGTATTGCGGATCCTCAATTTAGGGGTGCACTCTTTTGTTTTTGCTGATACCTGACAGGTGGTCGCTGGCTGCTGATTCTGGGGGCATGGTGTTAATGGCTAGCATGTCGGTCTCCAAAACCGAAGGTCCGGGTTCGAGACCTGGTGCCCCTGCCAGTAGAGGCCACGGGGATAGACAATAGATATTTATTCGCGGTAGCAAGAGATAACTTTAGAGCGAGGGGTACGAGTGTTCAAACGGTGGTTTCTAGCGGTCGCTACCTTCCTTGACGAAGTCAAGGGTGAGTTGAGAAAAACCAGTTACCCTTCACGAACTGAAACGATGGGGTCAACAGGAGTTGTTCTAATCTTTGCCGTGATCATGTCGATATTTCTAGCGCTTGTCGATGCTTTACTCGTTAGGATCATTGCGATTGTCATCTGATTCGGAGGGAAAAGTGGTTTCTGAGAAGCCCAAGAGGTGGTATGCGGTGCATACCTATGCGGGGTTTGAGGGGCAAATTTGCAATAGTGTGTTGGGGCAGTGCAAGTCGAAAGGGATGGAAGAAATAATCGATCAGGTGTTGGTTCCAACGCACGAGGTTATCGAGATTAAGAATGGTAAGAAAAAAACAGGAAAGAGAAAGTTTTTCCCTGGGTATGTTCTTGTGCATATGGTAATGACAGATGAAGCTGTACAGCTCATAAAGGCGATACCGAAAGTCACTGGTTTTGTAGGTGGAGGTGCTGTTCCCTTTCCTCTGACTGAGGAAGAGGCAGAAACACTGCTGAAACAGATTGATTCTGGCGTGAATGTACCTCGATCGCAGGCAGTGTTTAGGCGAGGGGACACCGTTCGTGTCATTGACGGCCCATTTCTTGGGTTCAATGGCTTAGTTGATGATGTGGATGATGAACGAGGCAAAGTGAAAATTTTGGTGAGTATTTTTGGCCGATCGACGCCTGTCGAATTAAACTTTCTTCAGGTTGATCCTTCTTAATTCAATATCTTCTTACATGGTAGGCATGGAAAAATGGCAAAAGAGCTTGTAACTCAGATTAAACTTCAAATTCCAGCTGGGAAAGCTACGCCAGCACCGCCTGTGGGGCCGGCCCTTGGACAGCATGGGTTGAATATTATGGAATTTTGTAAAGGCTTCAATGCGCAGACTCAAGGTCAGGATGGGAGCATTATTCCTGTCGTTATCAGTGTATTTAAGGATCGGACGTTTACGTTTGTGACCAAAACTCCGCCGGCTTCAGATCTTTTGAAGAAAGCGGCGGGGATAATTAAAGGATCGGCCGTTCCCAACAAGGATAAGGTTGGTACTGTGACGGCGGAAAAAATTGAAGAGATCGCACGTCAGAAACAGGTAGATTTAAATGCGGCCGATCTTGCTGGGGCAATAAGGATTATTGAGGGGACGGCGAGAAGTATGGGTCTTGTGGTGGTTCCCTCCTAGGAGAAGGTTGCGGAGGAGTTGGGTATGGGTAAGAAGTTTACTGCTGCATTGGCAAAAGTTGAGCCTCGCTTGTATGGCCTTGAGGAGGCTATGGGTTTGGTTATGTCGTTGGCCTATGCAAAGTTCGACGAAGTGGTTGATTTAGCAATTCGTTTGGGGATTGATCCAAGGAGAGCTGATCAGATGGTACGCGGGACAACTCTTCTTCCCCACGGGACAGGAAAGACTGTGAGGGTGTTGGTCTTCGCAAAAGGTGAAAAAGAGACTGAGGCTCGTGATGCTGGCGCGGACATTGTTGGGGCAGAGGACTTAATTGAGAAAATCCAAGGAGGTTGGTTGGAATTTGATCAAGTAATCGCGACGCCAAATCTTATGGGAATGGTTGGAAAGCTGGGGAAAGTTCTCGGTCCGCGTGGATTGATGCCAAATCCAAAGACTGGAACTGTAACACTTGATCTTGCCAAGGTTATAGGTGAGATCCGCAAGGGCCGTGCTGAGTTCAAAACGGATAAGACCGGCAATGTACACGTTACTATTGGTAAGGTGTCTCTCTCTAGAGAGGGTCTCTGTGAAAATGCTAGCGCAATACTTGAATCAATTGTGAAAGCAAAGCCGGCGTCAAGTAAAGGACGCTATCTAAAGGGGATTTCCCTTTCCTCCACGATGGGGCCGGGAATTCCACTTGATCCTGTCGCAGTCGTAAAGCGGCTCACATAACTATACTTTCCCTCCTCTGCTGGAGAAATTGTAGAATGAAGAAAGAGATGAAAAATAGGATTGTTGTAGATTTGCATGAGAAGTTTTCTCGGGCTCAGGGGGCAATTCTGGCCGAGTTTAACGGAGTGTCAGTAGGGGAAATGACTGAGCTTCGTAAGCTTTTTCGCGAGTCGAACTCTGAGATAAAAGTAGTGAAAAACCGTCTTGCCATGCGGGCAGCTGAGGGTACGCTGCTTGCTCCTGTGACGGATCACTTTCGTGGTTCCCTTGCAGTTGCTCTTGGCTATGACGATCTTATTGCCCCCGTAAAAATACTGAACGACTTCATTACGAAAGAACGGCGGCGTCAACGATTCACCATGCGATCTGGGGTCGGTGAGGGAAAGATCTTTGATGGTAAGGCATTAAGTGAGTTGGCAAATTTGCCTGCTCGCGATCAATTGCTAGGGATGTTTCTCTCGGCGGTACAAGGACCGATTCAGGGGTTTGTCGGTGTGTTGTCAGGGTCAGCACGAAGTTTAGTGTATATGCTCAATGGTCTCATTGAACAAAAGAAAGGAATGGGAGAGATGGCTGATGTGAAAGAAACGAATGCACTAACAGATGACGAAATTCTCGGTGCAGTTGAGCAGATGTCTGTTCTTCGGTTGTCTGAATTGGTTAAAAAGATTGAGGAACGGTTTGGGGTTACTGCGGCGGTTCCCATGGCTGCTCCTGCTGCAGGTGGGGCGGCCGCTCCGGCTGAGGCCGAAGAGAAAACCGAGTTTGATGTGGTGTTGAAGAGTGCTGGAGACAAGAAAATTCAAGTCATTAAGGCGGTGCGTGAAATTACAAGCCTTGGGTTGAAGGAAGCAAAAGATCTTGTGGAAGGTGCACCGAAGCCTGTGAAATCAGGCGCTCCAAAGGGCGAAGCAGAGGAGATAAAGAAAAAACTAGAAGAGCATGGTGCAACGGTTGAGATTCAGTAACTGCTGTTGGGTGTTGCATATGGAAGTATGGGGGGGTTCATTTGATGACACTTGACCATCTTGCCATTACACGAGAAGACCTTTCCAAGAGTCGTACCTGCTTCGAAGTTTCGTCCCTTGTTGAAATGCAAACGCGTTCCTATAAGGAATTTTTGCAATTGGATATCCCTCCGGAGAAACGGACGGATAGAGGACTTCAAGCAGCCCTGACGAGTGTCTTTCCCATCGTCGATTATAACCGTGCAGCTACATTGGAGTTCGTAAGTTACTCTCTTGGGGAAGTGAAATATAACGCTAGAGACTGTATAGAGCATGGAATGACTTATGCTGCTTCACTGCGAATTCGTGTCAAGCTTATTGTTTTGCACAAAACGGAACAAGAGGGTTCGCAGGAAATCCGTGATGTGAAAGAGCAGACACAGGAAATATACGTTGGTGAATTGCCGTTGATGACGGGTAGGGGTACGTTCATTATCAATGGAACTGAACGTGTTATCGTCAGTCAGCTTCACCGGTCACCAGGCGTGACATTTATGCATGACAGGGGCAAAACGTATGCGAGTGGGAAAGTTTTATTTTCTGCCAGAGTTATCCCATATCGCGGTTCTTGGCTTGATTTTGAGTTTGATACTAGAGATGTGTTGTACGTGAGGATTGACCGAAGAAGAAAAATGCCTGCAACTGTTCTGCTGAAAGCTTTTGGCTATTCTACAGAGCAAATTCTCAAGATGTACTACCCGATAGAAGAAATTACTTGTGTGAAGGGAAAACTCTTTAGGAAGTTAGATGCTGAAATACATGCTGGACTTCGCTCTCCAGCTAATGTTCGTGATAAGAAGCGCTCAGATGAGCTTGTTGTGCGTGAAGGGCAAAAGTTGTCTCGGTCTGTAATTCAAAAAATGATTTCTGCCGGGGCGAAAACTATTCCCATAACTCCTGAGGAGTTAGTAGGGCGAACTACTTTGCTTGATATTTTGGATACGTCGACTAAAGAGATCCTTGTTGAGAAAAACAGCGTGATTGCGGAAACCTCTCTTGAGGCATTGCGTGCGGGTAAGATAAGTGGCTTTAAGGTGACGTATGTTCCTCCCGCTGTCGTTCCGGTTATACAGGGCACCTTGGCTGCGGAGAAGGCCTGCTCAACAGATGAGGCCATGGTTGAAGTCTACAAAAGGCTTCGACCTGGTGAGACGCCAACTGTAGAGACTTCTCGTGCGCTCTTTGAGAACACATTTTTTAATTCGAAACGTTATGACCTTTCTCCTGTTGGAAGGCTAAAGCTTAATAATAGACTAGGGCTTGATGTGCCTCTCGATGATCGAACCCTCAACGCCAAAGATATTGTCGAGGTTGTCCGCTATCTCGTTCAACTGAATGAGGGTAAGGGGGACATCGATGATATTGATCATCTTGGAAACCGGCGAGTGAGAGCGGTGGGAGAGTTGCTAGAGAATCAGTTCAGGCTTGGGTTGGTGTGGATGGAGCGGAATGTTAGAGAGAGAATGACCCTATCGGATTTAGAAATGGTTCAACCTCACGATGTTGTTAATGTGAAGCCAATCATTGCAGCCATTAAAGAATTTTTTGCAAGTAGCCAGTTGTCCCAATTTATGGATCAAACAAATCCCCTTGCTGAAATTACCCATAAACGGAGGCTTTCTGCTCTTGGGCCAGGCGGTCTTACGCGGGATAGGGCTGGTTTTGAAGTTCGTGATGTTCATCCCTCCCACTATAGTAGGATTTGTCCCATTGAAACTCCGGAAGGTCCCAATATTGGACTCATTACCTCGCTTGCGACGTACGCTAGAATTAATCATTTTGGCTTTATTGAGGCCCCTTATCGGCGCGTGTCCAATGGGGAGGTTACTGATGATATTGAGTATTTGTCGGCGGTTGGAGGTGAGCGAAATACTGTTGCGCAGGCAAATTCACAACTAGATAGTGAAGGACGCTTGGTTTCACAAAGCGTGTCAGCGCGTCTTGACGGAGATTTTGTTCTTGTTCCACCAAAAAAAGTGGAATACATGGATGTTTCGCCCAAACAGGTGGTGGGTGTGGCTAGCGCCCTCATTCCTTTTTTGGAACATGATGATGCCAATCGAGCCTTGATGGGGTCCAATATGCAACGACAAGCGGTGCCCCTTCTCCATCCCAAAGCACCTGTAGTTGGAACTGGAATGGAATCGATTGTAGCACGGGATTCGGGGTATGTGGTTCAGGCAAAGCGTTCGGGTGTTGTTGAAAGTGTTAGTGCAACTCGCATTGTCGTAAGCGTGCCGCGAGTTGGAACCCTGAAACAAGATATTGGGTTGGATGTGTATCATCTGTTGAAGTTTCAGCGATCCAATCAGAATACCTGTCTTAACCAACGCCCCGTTGTTTGCGTTGGACAGAGTGTCACAAAGGGACAGTTGCTGGCTGATGGTCCGGCTATCCAGCATGGAGACTTGGCACTTGGTAACAACGTTCTTGTCGCGTTTATGCCGTGGGGAGGGTACAACTTTGAGGATGCGATCCTGATGAGTGAATCTCTGGTTCGCGAGGAAAGTTTTACGTCAGTTCATATTGATGAGTTTGATATTGAGGCACGAGAGACAAAACTTGGGAAGGAAGAAATTACTCGTGATATTCCCAACGTTGGGGAAGAGGCGTTACGCAATCTTGATGATTCTGGAATCATTAGGGTTGGTGCCGAGGTTAAAGCAGGTGATATTCTGGTTGGGAAAGTGACGCCAAAAGGTGAAACTCAACTGACTCCCGAAGAGAAACTACTGCGCGCAATTTTTGGGGAGAAAGCTGGAGATGTAAAAGATACCTCGCTGACCGTGCCTCCAGGCACTGAGGGAATTGTTGTCAACGTTAAGGTTCTTTCTCGAAGACGATCTGATGACGATGATTGGGTCAAAAGCTTCGAGGACCAAGACCTCAAGGTGCTCAAACAAAATCAGCGGGATGAGTTTGGGATTGTCAAAGGAGAAAGGAATCGAAAAAGTCGAAACCTTCTGATTGGAATGCAGGTAGGCAAGGATCTGGTGGATAGTGAAACTGGCACAGTGCTTCTCGCAAATAATGGTTGTCTGACGGCTGAGATTCTTGAAAGGATTGCTGATGAGGATATTCAAGAGATCATTCTCGCTAAGGCCTCAGATAAGGATGCACTTGATCATATTTTTGCTCTAGCTAAGGAACATATAGAAGTTTTACAGGCCAGTCATGACGCTAAGATTAGCCGACTGCGACGAGGTAGTGATCTTCCTCCAGGAGTTCTGAAACTCGTTAAAGTTTATGTGGCTATGAAACGAAAGGTGTCTGTTGGGGATAAAATGGCTGGCAGGCATGGAAACAAAGGGGTTGTTTCTCGAATTTTGCCCGAAGAAGACATGCCTTATCTCCCAGATGGAAGGCCTATTGACATCGTGTTGAATCCGCTTGGGGTTCCTTCGCGTATGAATGTAGGGCAAGTGCTAGAAACACACCTTGGGTGGGCTGCCAAAACTCTAGGGTTGTATGTTTCCACGCCTGTGTTTGATGGTGCTACGGAACAGGAAATTCGGACATTGCTAAAGAAAGCAGGGCTTCCAGAGTCCGGTCAAACTAAGCTGTATGATGGTCGTACTGGGGAGGAGTTCGCGAGTCCGGTAACGGTCGGATATATGTATATGCTGAAACTCCACCACTTGGTGGATGACAAGATTCATGCGAGATCGATTGGGCCGTATTCGTTGGTTACCCAGCAGCCCCTTGGGGGAAAAGCTCAATTTGGCGGTCAGAGGTTAGGGGAGATGGAAGTATGGGCATTGCAATCTTATGGTGCGGCATCAACTCTTCAGGAATTCCTTACAGTAAAATCTGATGATGTTCCCGGGCGGTCTCGAATTTACGAAGCCATTGTCAAAGGGGAAAACTTTCTTGATCCCGGATTGCCTGAATCGTTTAATGTCCTTGTGAAGGAACTTCAGAGTCTTGGGTTGGACATTGACTTGAAGTCTAGTGAAGTATCCTGATTAATGTTTTGATCGGAGGCTAAACGATGGAAACAATATCCACACTATTTGATAATAAGCGAAAATCTCCTGTTTCTTTTGATCAGCTTCGTATAGGAATTGCGTCGTCAGACAAAATTCGGTCATGGTCCTATGGAGAGGTTAAAAAACCTGAAACAATTAACTATCGTTCATTCAAGCCAGAAAAAGACGGGTTGTTTTGTGCCAAGATTTTTGGACCGACAAAAGATTGGGAGTGTAATTGCGGAAAATACAAGCGCATGAAGCATCGTGGAATTGTCTGCGATAAATGTGGCGTTGAAGTGATACAGTCCAAGGTTAGGCGGGAACGGATGGGTCACATCGAGTTGGCAGCACCAGTGGCGCACATCTGGTTTTTGAAAGGTTTGCCGAGCCGAATTGGGACCCTCTTGGATATAAGTCTCAAGGTTTTAGAGAGGATTCTGTATTTTGAAAACTATGTCGTGCTTGAAGCAGGTGATGCGCCCGTAGAATTTGGAGAGGTGCTATCCGAAGAACGATACTGGGAGATTTTTCAGGAACACCCTAGTGGATTTAGGGCAGGTATAGGTGCGGAGGCCATCCAAGAGATGCTTGCGAACTTGGATATTGATGCGCTTTGGGAAGAGCTTCGCGAAAAGATCAAAGGTCAGGTTTCCAATGCTGTGATGAAAAAACATATCAAGCGGTTAAAAGTGGTTGAAGATTTTCGTCGATCTAATAATCGCCCTGAGTCTATGATCCTTTCCGTTATTCCTGTTTTGCCTCCTGAACTGCGTCCTCTTGTTCCTCTGGATGGAGGACGTTTTGCGACGTCAGATCTTAATGATCTCTACCGGCGAGTAATTAACCGGAATAATCGCTTGAAAAGGCTACTTGAGCTTCGAGCTCCAGGTGTGATCGTTCGTAATGAAATGCGTATGCTCCAAGAAGCGGTTGATGCGTTGTTTGATAACGGCAGACGTGGTCGTGCTATACGAGGGGCTAATAAACGAGAGCTTAAGTCGTTAAGTGATATGGTGAAAGGGAAACAAGGACGTTTTCGCCAAAACCTTCTTGGAAAGCGTGTCGATTATTCTGGGCGATCTGTGATCGTAGTTGGGCCAGAACTTCGCTTAAATCAATGTGGGTTGCCTAAAAAAATGGCGTTGGAGCTATTTAAACCATTTGTTTTGCACAAGCTTGAAGAGAGGGGCGCGGCCACCACCATCAAGAGTGCGAAGAAGTTAACTGAACAGGGAACGGCAGAGGTATGGGATGTTCTTGATGAAGTGATTTGTGAGCATCCGGTGTTGCTGAATCGTGCGCCAACTCTGCATCGACTTGGTCTGCAGGCTTTTGATCCAGTACTGGTTGAAGGAAAAGCGATCAAGTTGCATCCATTGGTTTGTGCAGCTTTCAATGCTGACTTTGATGGTGACCAAATGGCTGTGCATGTGCCTTTATCGATCGAAGCTCAGATTGAAAGTCGTGTGTTGATGCTTTCTGTGCACAACATTCTATCTCCAGCAAACGGAAAGCCTATTGCGGTTCCTTCGCAAGACATGGTGTTGGGGTGCTATTGGCTTACAAAGGAAGAAAATGCGGCAAAAGGTGAAGGGAAAATCTTTTCTGACCAAGATGAAGTTCGGGTTGCCTACGATGCAGAGGAAGTCGCGATACATGCAAAGGTTCGAGTGCGCATAAATAATGAGATGGTTGATACGACCGTCGGGCGTGTTTTGCTGGGAGAAATTCTTCCTCCTGGTATCCCGTTTTCTGCAGCCAATACCCTTATGACCAAGAAGGCTGTTGGTGAGTTAATTGACTTGTGCTATCGCAATGTTCCTCTCATGGATACAGTGGTGCTGCTTGACAAAATTAAAAATCTTGGATTTTCGTATGCGACAAAAGCCGCTGTCTCGATTTGCATTGATGATATGTTGATTCCAAAGAAGAAGCCAGCCCTTATTGCGGAGGCACAAAAGGACGTTCTTGCTATTCAGAGCCAGTACGGTGATGGCTTGATCACGAGGGGTGAGTGCTATAACAAAGTCATTGATATTTGGGCACATGTTACAGAGTTGGTTGCCAGTGAGATGCAGGATGAACTCGAAGGAAGGGCGAAAAATGATCGGGGCGGTTCCTTTAATCCGATCTTCATGATGACAGACTCGGGCGCCCGCGGTAGTGGCCAACAAATTAGGCAGCTCGGAGGAATGCGGGGTCTTATGGCTAAGCCGTCCGGTGAAATCATTGAAACACCAATTACAGCTAATTTTCGCGAAGGATTAACAGTGCTTCAGTACTTTATTTCAACTCATGGTGCGCGAAAAGGATTGGCTGATACGGCGTTGAAAACTGCCAACTCAGGGTACCTTACTCGGCGTCTTGTTGATGTGGCTCAGGATGTGATCATTAACTCTGATGATTGCCAAACCATTGATAGTATTCAGGTAACCTCGCTTGTTGAAGGAGGTGAAATTATTCAGCCATTGGAGGATAGAATTTTAGGGCGGATTGCTGCTGGAGATATTCGTGATCCCTTGACTGGTGAGATTATTGTTCAGGTAGGTGAAGAGATTAATGAAAATCGAGTGAAAGAGATTACCAATACTGGGGTTGATCAAGTCAAAATTCGATCTGTGCTGACGTGCATGTTGCGGAGGGGCGTGTGTAAAAAGTGTTATGGACGCGATCTTGCGAGAGGGAGGTTGGTTGAAACTGGTGAGCCTGTTGGCGTGATTGCCGCACAATCCATTGGAGAACCAGGAACTCAGCTTACAATGAGAACATTCCACATTGGTGGTACGGCAAGTCGGGTCGTTGAGAAGACGGTGCTAGAATCAAAGGGTGCAGGCATGCTCAAGTATCTCAATCTGCGGACGGTAAAAAACAAAGAAGGCGACTGGGTTGTTATGAGCCGCAGTGGGAAAATTGCCGTGTGTGATAATGATGGGCGTGAGCGAGAAAAATATCCGGTTATTTATGGGGCAAAGATTAAGGTGAACGAAGGAGACAAGGTTGAGGCTGGGAAGAAATTGTTGGAGTGGGATCCATATTCTCTGGTCATGTTGACCGAAGTCGGAGGTCGAATCGCGTATGGCGACTTGATCGAAAATGTGACGATGAAGGAACTTCTTGATGAAGTTACAGGACTCTCTCGAAAATTGGTCATTGATATGCCTGGGCAGTCATACCGACCACGTATTTCGATTAAGGATGAATCAGGGAAAACTGCTAAGCTTCCTCAGTCAGGAGCCCCAGCACGGTATTTGCTTCCATCGGGAGCTCATATTTTGGTTGAGAAGGGGGAAGAGGTTCATCCGGGAGATGTGTTAGTGAAGATTCCTCGTGAGACCACCAAAACAAAAGATATTACTGGAGGGTTGCCTCGGGTTGCCGAATTATTTGAAGCAAGAATGCCAAAAGAACATGCTGTCATTAGTGAAATTGATGGAGTGGTTGAACATGCTGGGTTAGTTAAGGGTATGCGAAAGGTGCTTGTCAAGAACGATTTGGGTGATGTTCGTGAGTACTATATTCCCCGAGGGAAGCATGTCAATGTACATGACGGCGATTGGATTCAGGCCGGTGAGCCTCTCATGGACGGTTCACCAGATCCGCATGATATTCTTGATGTATTGGGTCCAAAAGAACTCCAGAAGTATCTTGTGGATGGGGTCCAGAAAGTCTATCGATTACAAGGGGTCGTAATTAATGACAAGCATATCGAGACTATTGTTCGGCAAATGCTTCGAAAGGTGAGGATTGAAGAGTCCGGAGATTCTGAGTTTCTGGCCGGTAGTCAGGTTGATCGGTTTGTCTTCCATGATGAACAGGAAAAGATACGAGAGCAGAAAGGGGATCCGCCAAAAGGAAAGCCTGTTCTTTTGGGTATCACGAAAGCATCGCTACATACCGAAAGCTTTATTTCTGCCGCCTCGTTTCAGGAAACTACGCGAGTGCTTACGGAAGCTGCAATCACTGGGAAGGTCGATCCGTTGGTTGGATTGAAGGAGAATGTTATTGTCGGCCGTCTTATTCCAGCCGGAACGGGTCTAGCATTGTATCGTGATACACAAGTGATACAGCAAGAGTCTTCGGTCGAGGAACTAGAAGGTGCTGAGGAGGCTAACGAGAACGTTGCTGTATTATCCGGCCATCGTTCAGTGTAGCCAGACTGTGCTGTAGCCTTTATTCTTGCGGGCATCTATGCCTTCGTTTTGGCAAACATCTTGCCGAAGATGCTCCTGATTGCTATCACTCTATCTATTCCATTTGTTCAGGCCAGTTGCGAGTGGGGTTGCAATTTTCTGTCGGGAAGAGTTAGGGGATTTGTGTGTAAAAACAGCTAGCCAATTTATTTAGGTCTTGTCTTCAGGAATATTTCTTTCGCCCATGCCAAATGGGCTGTCGCCATCAATGGTGTGTAGCGTAATTTGCTGGTTGCCAGTGAATTTGAATACCGATAATCCTCGTCCGTGCAGAGGAAGATTCTGTTCAGGCGTATGCCACACACCTTCCCAGTGGAGATGGACAGAATAATTGTGCTGTGTGATGAGTATTCGATCAATTGAAAATGTTAGAGACATGCTGTCGTAGAACTGAACATCGTGTTGTATCGCATTGAGAATTCGCGCAGATTCTTTTAGAGGGGTGAATAGGGTGTTGAGGACGGTGAGGTCTTTGTTCTCGTAAGAAGAACGAAGAGTCTCAACCGTGGCATCAAGGTTTCTGAGACGTAAGGAGGCATCTTCGCTTTGAAGATGAGGGGTGGATTTGCATCCTGGAATATATTCTTTGAGCAGGAACTGCATTCCGGTGACTTCCGTATGCTCTCTCCATTCGAATTCTTGGTTTGGTGTAAGAGAGATGGAATACATTGTGATGAGAAAAATAGTGATGCCACTCTGCAAGATGATGCGGATCATCGACTTACCGTTTTATCGGACAAGTTCCCCAACGATATGGCTGAGTTCTGGAAGGATCAATTTTTCCATTGCTAAGCGGACAGCGTTTTTGGATCCTGGGAGCGCAAAAACAACTGTTCCTTTGGATACGCCTGCGATGGCTCGACTCAGGATCGCAGGCGAACCAATCTCCTCATAGCTAAGGAACCGGAAGACCTCGCCAAATCCATCAAGGCGCTTGTCAAGTATTGCGTTCACCGTCTCATAGGTCGAGTCTCGTTTTGATACTCCTGTTCCCCCATTGATAATAATTGCTTGTATTGCTTCGAGAATGAGATTGTTATTGATGGCGTTACGAATCTGAGAAGGCTCATCTTTAACAATTTCATAGTGTTCAGTGGTGTGGCCCTCATTTTTTAGTAATTGAATGATCAGTTGCCCGCTAATATCATTCTCCTTGGTTCGAGAATCACTGCATGTGATAATGCCGCATCCAATATGGGAAGGGGCTTGTGCTTTGTGGTGTGTATGGCTCATCCTGTAGTCAATGTTTAAGGGGGTTAGTCCCAAGAATCATCGGGAATTCTCAGGCGGTCTACAGGTTGCCCTTGTCCAATATGTTGGTCAAGAATATCAGCGATATCTGATTCGCCCACTCGCTGATACCACACACTGTCAGGATAGACGACGATGGTTGTTCCTATGTCACATGGACCAAGGCATGTTGCGCCTGTTACCATAGCTTTCCCCACGAGATTTCGCTCAACGAGTCCCATGGTAAGATTCATAAGGATATTTTCTGAGCCTTTTTCTCCGCAAGATCCTTTGGGATGGCCTGGTGGACGTGTGTTAGTGCATACAAAAATATGATACTGAGGCTTTGGCATTTGGTCTTCCTCCTACTTGGTAATGTGATTGAGATTAGCTCTGCATGTCAAGTCATGAAGCTTGACATCCATTTTTTATGGTGGAGGCAGAGTCATGCCCTCCGGCAACTGTGGTGTCGAGAATCGTCTTGGTGGGTGATGGTCAATTCCAATGTATGCCTCGATGAATCGAATAATACGCTGTTCATCATATGAGTCGAATGTGTCAATGCGTTGCCATGCTGTTAGTGCAATCTTTGTATCCATACCTGGATAGGGAGCGAGGACTAGATGATCGTATTTGCTACGCAGATATGGGTTTTTTGCTCTCACATGTTCTGGTATATCCGCATTAGCTAGTTTCTGATAGTGCACGAAAATTTCTTTCAACTTTGTAACAAGTTCGGGGCATGGCTTTTGACAGTTGTATTGGATAATGACCCCACCGTCTTCAAGGTTGTGGACTTGAAGTTCTTTCGGAATTGGCTCCGAATGAATATCCCACTTGGCCACGTATTTGAGGTGATGTCCTGAGGTTGGAGGGTCGCTGTTATAGGGTGGATGAGGATCGTCTAGAGATTCAACATGGGAATTCCCCAGCGATGGGAGTAATGTGCCGGGAGATGTATCGGCATTAATTATCGAAGCAAACAGAAAAAGGGGACAGAGCAAGAAAGCTACAAACACAAAAATTAGCAAGTGATTGTTAATATTGAGTTGTGTCATCATCCTTTGCTTCCTTCGTCGTTGGGATAATTTTTGGTTCCAATCTATAGTTTCTATTCATTGACGGAACGTAATTCCCGTAAATACTACCATATATCTTTTGGGTAGGGCAGCAATAGCCAGTAGACGATAGATGACAAAAAACTGAGGGTTGATTGGGAGTGGATTTTGTTGTTCAAGCGCACTAAAGTCGATTATCGAGATGCTTGGCGAAACTGATTTTACCTCTCCTTGACGCTCTTTTGTTCTATTGTTACCCTTCTTTTCCTATGAATTTAGTAACTGCTGAGGATAAGACCTATATGAAATTGGCGTTGGAAGAAGCTGCGCGTGCTGTTTTTCATGGAGAGGTTCCAGTTGGCGCTGTACTGGTTCACAACCGTACGATATTGGCCAAAGTTCATAATTTTCGTGAGGCGTGGCAGGATCCGACAGCGCATGCCGAAGTTGTTGCGATTCGAGAGGCTGCTGAGAAGTTAGGGACGTGGAGACTGACTGGGGCATGCCTGTACTCGACACTCGAACCTTGTACTATGTGTGCCGGAACTATTATTCATGCTCGCATTGAGCGTCTTGTGTTTGGGGCAGAGGATGCAAAAGCTGGAGCCTGTGGGTCTGTCTTTAACATTTTAGCGGAGCCTCGTATCAATCATAGTGTTTCGGTGATAGGTGGGATCTGTGCACAGGAAAGTCATGACATGCTTCAGTCATTCTTTCGAAGTCGAAGGAAAAGAGAAGCCTTGGCGAGTATAAATGGTTCACGGAGTTCAGGTACTAGATAGGGAGAGGTGCGAGAGTGGACGAATCGGGCGGTCTCGAAAACCGCTGTCGTCTTGTGCGACCGTGGGTTCGAATCCCACCCTCTCCGCCATTTGTGATCTCATTTCCCATCGTGAGGTGTGGTATTATAAGGGTTCTATGAGTGTTTAATGCTAAAAAACTCAAAAGGAGAGGTGCGAGAGTGGACGAATCGACGTGCTTGGAAAGCACGCGTGCCGGGAACGGTACCGTGGGTTCGAATCCCACCCTCTCCGCCACCTATTTGACCAAAACTTAGAGTTAGGGCTGGGCCCTGTGCGACGAGTACCTGTGAACCCCGTGAGGTCCGGAAGGAAGCAGCGGTAAGCAGGGATGCTCGGGTGCTGCAGGATCACCTGGCCCTTTTCTTTCGAATTATGAATTATCAAGTTTCCGCAAGAAAATGGAGGCCGATGTCTTTTCCCGATGTGATTGGCCAACCTCATGTTGTGCAGACCCTTGTTCATGCGGTTGAGGGAAAACGTGTTGCCCATGCCTATCTATTTTCAGGGATGAGGGGTGTTGGAAAGACAACGGTAGCGAGAATTCTAGCTAAGGCGATGAACTGCTACCAAGGTCCGACACCGACACCCTGTGCTAAATGTCAAAGCTGTATTGAGATTGCAAATGGACAGTCATTTGATGTTATGGAAATCGATGGTGCATCGAATAGGGGAATTGATGACGTACGGAGTCTCCGCGAAAATATCAAAATAGGGCCTGCAAAAGGCGCACGACGGGTGTATATCATCGATGAAGTGCACATGTTAACGAAAGAAGCATTCAATGCGTTGCTGAAGACGCTTGAAGAACCTCCGTTACATGTTATTTTTATTTTCGCGACGACTGAGATTCATAATATTCCTCAAACGATCCTTTCTCGTTGCCAACATTTCAATTTTCGCCGGGTCCCTGTCCTTACTATTATCGACCATCTTCAACATATTGTGATGCAGGAAGCTATTACGATTAGTCCTCGTGGGCTTGAGATTACAGCGAAAGCTGCTGACGGAAGTTTGCGAGATGCGTTGAGTTTACTTGACCAGATCATTGCATTTGCTGGTCATGAGGTTGCTGATCACCAAATTGATATTGTACTTGGAAATATTCCTCACGAGCTTCGACGGGAAATGCTTCATGCTGTCGTAACACGTGATCCGGCCCGGGCGCTTGAGGTGGTGTGGGCAGTGGGAGATCAAGGAGGTGACCTTCATCGGTTTTTAGGAGATCTTGTTGAAGATGTTCGAGCTCTCATCGTGCTAAAAATCTCTCCTAAATCGTTGAAACGACTGGATGTATCAGAGGGATTGAATCGCGAAGCTGAGGACGCAGTGAAGTCGTTAACTGTCGATGACCTGCAACGAGTATTTGATATTTTGACGAAAACTCAAGACCAGCTCAAGTCTACTGAGTTTTCTATCTATGTTTTGGAGATGGCAGCCATTAAAGTTTGCCAACTTGCAATGTCGAAAACGACAGAGTCATCACCCCATGGGGGTGAGGCTAATAGGGGGAAAGATCAAATAACTATATCGCGTGCGAAGACTGCGTTGGCGAAACCTCAGGAGATAACGAAAGGGCAGGATTCTGGGGCATTAAAGCCTTCGGTAGCTGTCCGTCAAAAGGCTCAGAGCCCTGCTGACTTCAATGTCACGCGCTCGACGGGTTTAAAGAAATTAGCCACTCCGAACGATAAAGAGGAAGAGTGCGATTCCATGCTGACAATGAATTGGGTAGAACTTGTTGAACGGGTTGGTGTACAGAAACCAAATCTTGCGACGTATCTTGAATCGGGAGTCCCAATTAAGAGCGAAAATGGGATCGTTATGATTGCTTTTTCAGAGAACCAAGACATGTGTCGTGAAGTAATGGCTCGTGACAACAATCAACAATATGTTCAGGATGTGTATCGGGTGTTATGTGGAAGGCCAGTCGAACTCAAGTTTGTTCGGCTTGCAAAATCTTCAGAGCCAGTGAAAACAATCGGAGACTTGATTAAAGAAAGTAATGATGAAAAAAAACAGAATTTGCGTGACCGGACTCTAGAAGATCCCTCAGTGCGGATGGTGCTAGATGAGTTTGGAGGGCAGCTTCAAGACGTATGTGAGGATCATGCGCAAGAAGGAGAACAGCAATGACGAAACCCTCATTTGGGAATTTAAGTGGCATGATGAAGCAGGCTCAAGCATTGCAAGATCAGTTGGCAAAATTAAAGGATGAGGCGGCACACAAGACTGTAACTGCTTCTGCTGGAGGGGGAATGGTTGAAGTAACAGCTAATGGAGCTCAAGAGATTGTTTCGATTCAGATTGATGCAGAGGTAATGAAGGATCAAGATGTTGATATGCTGCAAGATCTCTTGATTTCTGGAACCAATGAAGCGTTGAGAAAATCGCGTGAACTTATGGCGGATGAGCTTAAGGGGTTAACTGGAGGAATCCAGATCCCAGGGTTGTTTTAACTGCAAAGGGCACAAAACATGAGTGCGTCGTTTCCAATGCCAGGTCTTCCACCAAAACAAGGTCTGTATGATCCACAGTTTGAAAAGGATGCGTGTGGTATTGGTTTTGTTGCCAACATCAAAGGGGTTCGGTCCCACGAGATCGTCAGGCAAGGGTTGGAGGTACTTGAAAACTTGACGCATCGCGGGGCACAGGGTTGTGATCCATATACAGGTGATGGGGCTGGGATTTTGATCCAAATCCCGCATGAGTTTTTTACACGAGCTTGTGCTGATGTTGGAATTCGTCTCTCTGGTGCTGGCGAGTATGGGGTTGGAATGTTGTTTCTTCCGCAGGACCACGAAGCCCGTCGGCAATGTGAAATTTTGATCGAACAGATCATTCATATGGAAGGGCAGCGTTTTCTTGGATGGCGTGATGTGCCGCTCGAGGAAAATGGTGTTGGAGAGGTAGCTCGCCGAACTCAGCCTGTGATTCGCCAGATCTTTATCGCGCGGAACGGGTTAAATGAGGAGCAATTTGAACGAAAACTATATGTGATTCGGCGCAGAATTGAGAACAGTATTAAAGATTTAGCTATTCAAGATAAACACGTTGTTTATATTCCAAGTTTCTCATCTCGTACCGTGGTATATAAAGGACTCCTGCTTCCGTCTCAGCTTCCAGTATTCTATCCAGATCTCGGTGACTCCTTGATGACGAGTGCTATTGCATTGGTACATTCAAGATTTAGCACCAATACTTTTCCGACGTGGCATTTGGCACATCCCTATCGTTACACCGTACATAATGGCGAGATCAACACTCTCAAAGGTAATGTAAATTGGATTCATGCGAGGCAAGGGCGTTTGCAATCAGACTTGTTTGGAGAGGATCTTTCCAAGCTATACCCCTTAATTGATGGAACTCAGAGTGACTCTGCTTGTTTAGATAATGCCGTTGAATTTCTTGTGATGGGAGGACGGTCACTGCCTCATGTGATGATGATGCTCATTCCCGAGGCGTGGAGTGGCCATCCTCACATGGATTTGGAGCGAAGGGGGTTTTACGAATATCATTCGGCAATGATGGAGCCGTGGGATGGTCCAGCGGCAGTAGCGTTTACTGATGGGACTATCGTGGGAGGAACTCTTGACCGTAATGGTCTTCGTCCTTGCCGGTATGTAATTACCCGTGATGATGTTGTTGTACTCTCGTCTGAAGCTGGAGTGTTGCAGTTTGATGACGAAAATATTCAAGTCAAGGGGAGATTGCAACCAGGAAAAATGTTTCTGGTTGATACTGGCCAAGGCCGAATAATTAATGATGAAGAGATCAAAACACAAATCGCGAGTCAAAAACCATATCGGCAGTGGGTGCTAACGCATCGTGTATCGCTGGATGAACTTCCGGATCCGATGAATGTGCCGCAGCCTGACCATGCCACTCTTCGGCAGCGGCAACAGGTTTTTGGATATACCGTTGAAGAGTTGAAGATGGTGGTGATGCCCATGGCGGTGACGGGTCAAGAAGCGATAGGGTCAATGGGGACAGATACTCCGCTTGCAGTCTTGTCTGATCGCCCGCAACTTCTGTTTAAATACTTCAAACAATTGTTTGCACAGGTGACGAATCCTCCCATTGATCCAATTCGCGAACAATTGGTGATGTCTCTAGTTACCAATGTTGGCCCTAAGCCTAATCTTCTTGGAGAATCCCCTGAATCATGTCATCGGATTCGGGTACAACAACCTATTCTTACTAATGCTGAACTTGCAAAGGTTCGTGCGTTGTCTGATGGCTATTTTTGTGCTCGAACGTTGGATATGGTGTTTCCTATTGCGGATGGTCCTGAAGGACTGGAAAGAGCAGTGGAGAAACTTTGTCAGGACGCATCCAAAGGCATTAAAGATGGAATGAAATTTCTTATTCTCAGTGATCGTGGAATCAGTGAATCGTTGGCTCCTATTCCAAGTGTTCTAGGAATTGCTGCCGTGCATCACCATCTTATTCGTGAACGGACACGTACAAATGTTGGTTTGATCGTTGAAACTGGTGAACCACGGGATGTACATCACTTTGCAATGTTGATTGGGTATGGGGCAGGGATGGTCAATCCATATTTGGTCTTTGAGACTCTTGTTGATCTTGTGCGAGAAGGCTATCTTCCTAACGAAATCGATGTTGAAACGGCAGAATCAAAGTTTATAAAGGCAATTAATAAGGGGTTGCTCAAAATATTTGCGAAAATGGGAATCTCTACCGTTCAGAGCTATTGTGGAGCTCAGATCTTTGAGGCTCTAGGAATACATCACGATGTTATCAATCGCTATTTCACTGGGACGGCATCACGGGTTGAAGGGGTTGGGCTCCGAGAAATTGCTCAGGAGTCCTTGCAACGTCATGCGACTGCCTATGCTCCTGGGGCCGTTAGGGGTTTGGATTTTGGTGGTGAATATCATTATCGTGTAGACGGCGAATATCACAACTGGAATCCAGAGACGATCACAACTCTACAACGTTCGACGCAACAAAATAACTATCGCGATTATCAGGAGTTTAGCCGGTTAGTTAATGATGAACAGAAACAGCGTTCAACATTGCGAGGGTTGTTTGAGCTCAAGACTCTCCAGACTCCTATTTCAATTGACGAAGTCGAGTCTGCGACAGAGATCGTCAAACGTTTTACGACAGGGGCTATGTCGTTTGGGGCTATAAGCATTGAGGCACATGAAACTCTTGCGATTGCAATGAATAGGATTGAGGGGAAGAGTAATACGGGTGAGGGAGGGGAGAATTCTGAGCGATTTATTTCTCTTCCAAATGGAGACTCGAAAAATAGTGCGATTAAGCAGGTTGCGTCCGGACGATTTGGTGTAACGGCAGAATACTTGGTGAATGCCAAGGAACTTCAGATTAAAATGGCGCAAGGGGCGAAGCCTGGTGAAGGGGGGCAGTTGCCTGGGCATAAAGTCGATGAGGTCATTGGACGTGTTAGATATTCGACTCCAGGGGTGCAACTTATCTCTCCTCCCCCGCACCATGACATTTATTCCATCGAAGACCTTGCTCAGCTTATATTTGATCTTAAAAATGCAAATTCATGGGCCGCGGTCTCTGTCAAACTAGTTTCTGAAGTTGGTGTTGGGACGGTGGCTGCAGGTGTTTCCAAGGCCCATGCAGACAAAGTCCTTATTAGTGGAGATAATGGAGGTACCGGTGCGTCTCCTATGTCGTCGATCAAGTATGCGGGTATGCCGTGGGAATTAGGTTTAGCGGAAACGCATCAAACGTTAGTGCTAAATGATTTGCGTGGGCGTATTCGTGTCGAAACGGACGGACAAATGCGGACTGGACGTGATGTAGTCATCGCGACTCTTCTTGGAGCGGAGGAATTTGGCTTTTCAACGGCACCGTTAATTGTTGAGGGGTGTGTCATGATGCGAAAGTGTCATCTCAACACGTGTCCGGTTGGCGTGGCTACCCAAGATTCTGAATTGCGGAAACAGTTCAAAGGGAAACCTGAGCATGTTGTGAACTACTTCTTTTTTGTAGCTAAAGAAATTCGAGAACTTATGGCCCAGCTTGGGTTTCGGACTATGGCAGAGATGGTTGGTCGGATGGATAAGATCAGAGTGGCAAATGCTGTGGATCACTGGAAAGCAAAGGGTATTGATTTGAGCTCATTGCTTCATATGCCTGATGTGCCGTCTGATGTCGCAACTTATTGTGTTCAGGATCAAGATCATGGGATTGCAGATGCAGTGGATTGGGAATTGTTGAAGCGGGCCCAACCGGCAATAGATAACAAGACACCTGTTGAAATTTCGATTTCGATTCGCAATACTCAACGGACGATTGGTACGATTCTTTCAAGCCATATTGCCAAGCGATATGGTGCCGATGGGCTTCCTGATAATACCATTCAATTACGGTGTTATGGTTCTGCAGGGCAGAGTTGTGGTGCGTTTCTAAGTCGTGGAATCACCATGGTGATAGAAGGAGAATCAAACGATTACCTCGGAAAAGGACTTTCTGGGGGGCGCATAATTGTTGTGCCTCCTAAGGAGGCGACGTTTGTACCAGAGGAGACAATTCTGATTGGAAATACAGCATTGTATGGTGCTACGGCAGGGGAGGGATATTTTTATGGCACTGCGGGGGAACGCTTTGCGGTAAGAAATAGCGGTGCTACCGCGGTGATTGAGGGAACCGGAGATCATGGATGTGAGTACATGACTGGTGGACGCGTAGTTGTTCTTGGGATGACTGGGAGAAATTTTGCTGCAGGAATGAGTGGTGGCATTGCGTATGTATTCAATGAAGACGGACACTTTCAACAGAGATGTAATCTTGAGCTTGTGGAACTGGAGAGGGTTGTCAGTGATGATGATCAGCAAGAGCTGTTAGCAATGGTGACACAGCACTTGACATTTACGGGAAGTAAAAAAGCAAAATGGCTACTTGAACAATGGGATCACGTGTGTTCGAAGTTCGTCAAGGTTATGCCGATAGACTATAAGCGTGTGCTTGAGCAACGTAAGCGACGGGCCTTAGCTTCCGACGCCAAGGTGAGTGCACATGGCTGATTCTCGAGGGTTTCTCAAATTTTCTCGTGAGAGCCCTGTCCGGCGCTCTGTCGAAATCAGGGTTCAGGACTGGCGTGAACTGTATGAGCCTATGGCAGAAGAAAAGTTTAAGACTCAAGGTTCGCGATGTATGGATTGTGGTGTGCCATTTTGTCAGAGTGCGACGGGGTGTCCTGTGGGGAATCTCATTCCGGAATGGAACGATCTCGTCCATTGCGGAAGGTGGGAGGATGCTCTGAAAGCGTTGCATGCGACGAATAATTTTCCAGAGTTTACCGGGCGTTTGTGTCCTGCACCTTGTGAGTCTTCCTGTGTATTAGGTTTGATTAAGCAACCAGTGACAATTCGATCTATCGAACAAGAAATTATTGATCGTGGATTTGCAAGTGATTGGATCGTACCTGTTCGGCCGTTGTCACAAACTGGAAAACGTGTCGCAGTTGTTGGATCTGGGCCTGCTGGACTTGCTGCAGCTCAACAACTTGTGCGAGTTGGCCATAGTGTCACAGTTTTTGAAAAGGCCGATAGAGTTGGCGGGTTGCTCCGATATGGGATTCCAGACTTTAAGTTGGAAAAGTGGATACTAAATCGCCGTATTGACCAGATGCAGAAAGAAGGCGTGACATTTCAAGTGAATACTGATGTGGGGCGTGCTATTTCTGCTGTGACGTTAAAGAAAGAGTTTGATGCTGTGTGCTTGGCTGGTGGTGCAATGGTGGCCCGTGATTTACAAATTCCTGGGCGCGAACTTGATGGGGTACATCTTGCCATGGAATATTTGACTCAGCAGAATCGGCTTAATCACGGGGATAATATTGGTTCAGATGTTCTTATTACAGCGAAGGATAAACGTGTTGTGATTCTTGGTGGTGGAGATACGGGATCGGATTGTGTAGGGACTGCTCATCGCCAAGGTGCCAAGGAAGTCTATCAATATGAGTTGTTGCCGGAGCCTCCACGTGATCGTGATTTCTCAACACCATGGCCTCAGTGGCCTATGAAATTGAGGACATCCCATGCACACGAGGAAGGCTGTAATCGTGAATGGAGTGTGTCCACAACTCGGCTAGGTAGTACAAACGGGGCGCTCTCAACGCTTCATGCGAGCCGAGTTGAATTCAAATCTGATGAAAATGGGCGTCAACAGATAGTTATAGTACCTGGGAGCGAAGTTGAGATTGGCGTAGATCTAGTGTTACTTGCGATGGGGTTTATTCATCCCGAGCGCAGTGGCCTACTTTGTGATTTGGACGTTGCCATTGATACGCGAGGCAATGTTTCTGTTGATGAACAATACATGACAAGTGTTTCTGGAGTGTTTGCGGCTGGAGATATGAAGCGGGGGGCATCTTTGATTGTGTGGGCCATTGCTGAAGGGCGAAAAGCTGCTTCGCACATTGATGCGTTTTTACGAGAAGGCTATGCATGTTCATGATAGTAACCGTATGAATGATTTTTCTCAGGGTCTTGAGGTAATAATTCCTGAGTTCTTGAGAAGCCGATAACTTAGTATCAATTTCTGATCTTTTCGCGTAGGGGCCACGTGAAACAGCAGGTTTTTTGCTACGGAACCCTTGCTATTCCGCATGTCATGGCTGCCTTAACCGGGGGCGATTTCCGAACGATTTCAGCACATGTGACTCATTATGCGAGATTTCTTCTCAAGGATAAACCTTATCCTGGTATGTGCAGGCGTGATGGCGTGGTAACGTCTGGGTTACTCTATCTTAATGTCGATGCGCAGTCTTTGCGTGTGATTGATGGGTTTGAAGATGATATCTATGTGAGAGAGGTTATTGAGGTGCTGCCTAAATCTGGAGTGCTTACAAATGCGTGGGCCTATATCGTCTCTGATAAATACACAAAGTGGTTGGGCGTGGAGTGTTGGGATCCAATTTTTTTTTGGACAAATATGGTGAACCCTATATCGAAATGTGTGCGCAAGTGCGAGCTGAATTTTTTCACAGCCTCGATTGAAAAGTATCCTGATGAGTTCAAGTGCTCAATTTCCTGACGAACAGTCTTGGGAGGGAGAATTCAGACGACAAGAGGATGTGTTTCGTGAATGGGTTACTGCTGATGGGTCGTCAGGATATCAGGCTGAATGTGGGCGATATCATTTATATGTGTCGTGGGCGTGTCCATGGGCTCATCTCGTCATTATCGCGCGTCAGTTAAAGGGCTTAGAGACAGTCATTAGTATGTCGGCGCTTGATCCAATTCGTGATAATCGAGGATGGGCGTTTCGTGATGGTGATGGCTATTCGTCGGATCCTATAAACGGGTTTGAATTTCTTAGCCATGCTTATCGTGTGACAGACTCTGGCTATGATAGTCGCGTGACCGTTCCAGTTCTTTGGGATAGAGTGTCGAATCGCATTGTTAGCAATTCAGACGATGATATTATGCGAATGTTCGATCGAGAATTTGGTCAATTTTCCAACCATCCCATGATTCTTTATCCAGAAAATTTGAGCAATGAGATTGATGCTCTTAACGACACTATTTACGTGAATGTGAATGATGGAGTTTATCGTGCCGGCTTTGCGACGTCACAGAGTGTGTATGAGAGTGCCGTCAACCAACTATTTCAAACGCTTGACATACTTGAAGACAGGTTAGCAACACAGCGGTATCTTTTTGGGGCGCATATTGTTGAGACTGATTGGAGGCTTTTTGTCACGCTCATTCGATTTGATTCAGTATATTATGGGCATTTCAAGTGTAATATTCGTCGAATTATCGACTACCCAAATCTTTTCGGGTATCTCAAGGATCTGTACCAAGTTGGAGGCATAGCAGAAACCGTAAGATTTGACCACATCAAGCGGCACTATTATATGACGCACGGTGATATCAATCCTACACGCATTGTTCCTGTCGGGCCGTGCCAAGATCTTCACGCGGCACACGGACGGGATTTGCTAGGGTAATCTAAATAGTGAGAGCTCATAGGGTGAATATTAGTTTTGTGTGTTGCATCTTTTTGGCAGCGATTGTAATTGGGAGCGCTGAATTACATGCAATCGACTCAAGTATGCCGTTTGTGGCAATACAACATAGTGGGACGACTGCCAATCTTTCCAGCGTAGTATTTGTTAATCAAGAAAAAGGATGGGCGGTAGGAGAAGGTGGGACCATCATTTATACTACTGATGGAGGAAATCATTGGCTCACTCAAACGAATGCGATGAGTACGAACCTGATGAGTGTAGATTTTGTCGATGAAAAGCATGGATGGGCAGTTGGAAAGCAGGGAACGGTGATACATACACGCGATGGAGGAAACACCTGGGTGCACGATAAACTTATAACTGATCAGGATCTCTGGGATCTTTCTTTTCTTACACCTACACGTGGATGGGCAGTGGGATCAGGAGGAACTATTCTTCAATTGCGTAATTAATATCAACATGAAGATAGTGAAATTATTTTCGGAAGCAAAAACCCCAATCAAGGCGACAAGTGAATCCGCAGGCTTTGATCTATTTGCACGAGAGACCACTTATGTTCCAGGGAGTGTATCTGAAGCGGGTCGAGTTACTATTGGACGCGCACTCATCCCCACCGGAATTGCTGTTGAAATTCCTTCCGGATGTGTAGGGCGGATTGGATCACGGTCAGGATTGTCTATAAAGCATAACATTGAGGTTGGTGCTGGGTGGATTGATCCTGATTACCGTGGAGAAGTTATGGTTGAATTGAAAAATTTTGGAGCGGAAGGTTTTCAAGTTGAGCAAGGTGCTCGTATGGCACAATTGTTTGTACTGAATGGTGTCAACATCGATGTTGAAATAGTGGATTCACTCTCAAAAACTAAACGATCAGATGGTGGATTTGGTTCGACTGGTACATTCTAGATGAAAGCAAATACTACCAAAGAGCTGTCAAGTGAGGCTACTATTATTTGTCCGTTATATTTCTTATTCATTATAGTGTTGATCGCCAGTTGGAGTGGTGTTGCGTGTACTGAAAATGTGAAACTTCCTCCTTTGCACATGGCGGCACAGACTGGAATTCTTGTCGAGGTCAAACAACTGATTATCGGTGGCTACGATGTTAATCAGCGTGATGGAAAATATGGATCCACCCCACTTCACCAGGCTGTCTTGTTCGGCCATGAGAACATTGTCGAGTTTTTGATTGCGGAGGGGGCTGATGTCAATGCACAAAACAGTGCAGGGTTTTCTCCTCTGTATTTAGCTCAAGAAAAAGGATATGGTTCTATCGTCACGTTGCTTGCCAAACATGGGGCTACCAAACAATAATAGGTCCTTTGGTGGGTTGAATCGTTTCGATGCTCTAGCTTGAGGTTAGTTTGATGATACAGCCTAGTGGTAATTGAGGATGCGTGTACACTATAAGTAGTATGAATGCAGAGTTTTTTGTGTTTCATTCAGGCCTGAGCACGATGAGGCTTTCGGCTAAGCTGTGCTCGAAACTTAGATCAGTATTTTGCTAAGTGTTAAGGAATTAACCTTCCTTCCTTTTTATTAGTTGTCGCACCTGTTGTTTGTGTGGGCTTGGAAGAAAACGTGGAGTAGGCTAGCTTTGCCATGATCTGATCTACTGTTTTTCTTTCCGGAGGGCAATGCTTTTGGCGGGTAAAAATTTGGGGGTCATAATTCCCATCTTCTTCAATCCATTCAATCCCATCTGATTTTCCATATACAAACTTCGGGTTGGAAAATTGTTGGAGTTTTGAGATGCCTGCAAACCCGATGACAAATGCATAATTGCAACTTGCACGACCATCTCGAAGGGCAGACGATCCATACCCTGCCATGCCCAGGTAGTCACACATTATTTCTCTAATTGGTCTTGTGCAATCCACAACTTTTGCATCGATTCCTCTGTGGGCTAGATAATGACGTAACTGTTCAGGCCACCGTCCTGTTCCATCAGGGTGGACTCTCAGGTGTATATTTCTTGCATTGGTTTTTGTCATGACGGTCTTGAAATCACGGTAGAACAAATACAGTGCATCATCAGAAATGCTATCAAGGTTTAAAAACCCACTCAAGGGCGATAGAATAGTGCTTTTCAGTGTTTCACTATGATTGCACTGACAAGAGCCTTTTGATGGATATTGTGCGACATACACATCGGTGTGTTTGAAAAGTAATGCGTGCGCTTCTGCTTCACGATCATCAAACAATATCAATGCGTTGGAACGGCCAGATCCCAACTGGGTCATCGAATCATATGGTCCAAGAGGAAATGTTTTGTGCGCGATTAACAATGGAAAGACGATCCTATTAACAATGTAATCGGTGTAAATTTTTATTAGTTTGAGAGGGTGCGTCGTATTTATTTTTGTGATTATAAACCAGCTCAATGATTGCCTTGTAAAGCGGCGAACTTGTTTTCTTATACGTAGAAGAAATCCCGCTTTTGATAGAGGCATTGAACTGTCCGCGTCAGATAGTATTAAAAATTTTTTAATTGCGTGTGTTGGTAGAGTAGTTGTTTTTGGCCAGGTATGCCGTTGATACGTTGGAGCGGTTTCTCCAGCAAGCAGCTGCTGTACAATCTTTTCGTTATACATAAACAAAAACGAGTTATTATGCGACATGCAAACTGAAATACAGTGTTTTGGTAAAATGCATTCAAAAATATACCTTTCTGGCACTTGCATCTCAGAACAGGTTAGCCATAAATCAAAATTATGCCTTTTGAGTAAGGGGATTATCTTTGCCATGCAGAGATGAAACTTAGTGCGGCTTTTGACTTTTGGGAGCAGGATATATTGTTCTATTACATTATTCTTCTTCCATCCATCAAGGAGTTCGTTGAGGCCTTGGGGCGTAGATTGATTAGACAACAAAACCACAACTTCGAACTGTTTTGTAAGAGCAGGAATTAACGGCGCAATAAACTCTATAAATGTTCGCGACACCCAATAAATCAAGAGTTTCTTTTTCTGTGCCATCTATTTTTTTAAGTTTGATGTATTGATACAGTAATTTATCATGGTGAATACGCAATGCTCACTCTGAAAGCCTCTCATTAATATGCTAAGCACAATTTCCTAAAGATTTATGTGAAGACAATACGGTCTTGAGCCTAGCTCACTACGGGAAGAAAATCTGTTGTTCTACTTCGGGTTGTCGCTATGATCTTTCACTCTAACCATGTGTGCTCATGGGTGTTTTAAGACAATCAGAGGTGGCGGTCATTGCAGGATAGTCTGTAGTCAACGGTTACCTATCTAAAAGTTAGAGAGAAAATGTTTTTCTCCAATCTGAGGATATTATTTGGATATAAAATTCGCCAATGTTTCTGCGCGTTTGCCTAGATCGGTACCATTCACGCTGAGGGTTTTCACAATGGGGTTCAGGAACAATTATTCGTACCATCCTGTTAGCGTCAGAAATGCAAGAGCAGAAAGGTCTGCTTTTTCTGCTGGGATCTCTTCACCTGCCAAATAGTGTTCGACAATGCTGTTCATGTAAGCTAGGTCAAAATACTCTGGGGAAAGAAGCGCTTCGTATTTTCGATGTTTTAATCGTTCTTTGATGAGTGGAGTGTAGGCCGATGCATAAATAAACTCCCCAGCAAAGTTGAAGGTTGGGTCTGTATCGTAGATATAAGAATGCGGGCCAACCTGTAAGTGCATTGGGTAGTCAATTTTGTTTTCAAGCATCCATTTAAGGGGGTATTTTGTTGGTCGTATCTCAAGACCTCGGCCAGCGGATTCTGGCATTTCTGAAAGAAATTCGTGCAGACGGCTATCGTGGAATGGCAAGTTCATTTCAAAGCCCTGCTTTTCAGCAGTGTAACCCAAAGTCGTGACAGTCCCGCCTTGCCAGTGGAATGAATTATAGAGATGAATGTACCACGAATATAACGTCTCTGGCGTTGCGACTTTTGCAGGTGCATTGAAATATTGTTCTTCCATCTCTGAGCTATAAGACTCACGACCATTTTTTGTGAGTATGCTGGAGTTCTCCAGAGACCAGCCTGGCATACGAAGATCTCTGGTGAAAAGGCTAGCAAATAATTGACGTGCACAATCCTCGTGGGTGACGGCGAGTTTCTCGAATGTTTTCCCTTGGTGCTGGCGCTTGAGGAGATCATAGATCACGTCTTCTTCAGCATTTTTTTCAAGCATCAATCGAAAGAAATTTGGCCCAAAAAGATAGGATGCCATCTTGTCGCTATATTCTCGAAATGCCAGCACAGGGTGGCCGTGAATTGTGGTGTGTTGGCTAAATCCAAGATTGTGGATGCCATCACTGATCTCACCAGAAAAGATCGCTTCGCCACTGGTTGTGGACGTGATATGTTCGGATAACAATGCCCACAAGTACATTGACAACCCAGAGAACATATGTGATCGCTGAAACTCTTCCCAACGATCAACGATTTCTGGTCCCCTGTGCGCGTGGTTTATTTCTGTGATATCAAGCTCTACTCCAAAATAATCTGTCACAGCCTTAACTCGCGTTAACTCAAAGGGGTTGCTGATACCTGAACGGTCAGAAAAATTAAAACGTCCTATGACTGCGCGAACATTTTTTGGACCGTGCAAATGGACTAATCCAGCAAGAATGGATGTCGAATCCCACCCTGATGATACATATACAACATTACCGTTTGGCGATGACATTTTTTCTAGAGCATCCAAGAAAATATCTGAGTATCGGTGAAGATGCTTGCTTCCAAATTCTTCGTCCGTTTCGACAATATGGGGAGGGGTATCGTAGAAACGGGTTGCATTGTTTTCCCAAAGAGCTATTTCGTTAACACCAAGGCGGCTTACTCCAGTGTAAAGTGTTTTTCTTTTTGGTGGACGAAATCCATATACAAGGAGAGAATGAGCTACTGCAACTTGATCGTATTTGATCGCATTTTCTTTGAATGGAAGCATGCTCAGGTCAGACGCAAAAATAATTCCGTCTCCTATGCGCTGATAATAAAGATCAACTTTTCCGTAGCGATCGCAACAAATTTCTGCTGACCCATTGTCGTAGATTCTGACAAGGATATATCTTCCTTCAATATCTCGTGCGCATTGTTCTGCTCGTTTTGAACAGACAACCGTGTGAAATGCTGTGTCCTTTATGTTTAGGCGTGAGATGCTATCCGTTCCATTTCGTTGCCCAGTGACACTTCCGCAGAACACTGCTCGGACTTGATTACCTGCTTTGATGGGTATGGCCGTTGAGTCCCCTTGTACCAAAAAGTCAGGTGTTCTATACAGAGTATCTAGCCCATCACGATCCCTGTACACATCGACTAAGTTCTTGCCTCCAATAATCCTAATATTCATGACATCTCCATCACCAAGTGACCAGTGGATTAAATGGTTAATTGAGTATTTACGGCGTAATTCAAATATTTCTGCTGCTTATGCATGTTGATCTGTGCAATTTTTGGGTTTTCCTTTAGCCAATCGAGAGCATCTCCGAGTGTAAAGTTAGGATTTACGTCAGAAAAATATGTGTAGATCTTTGAGAACAACTCAAGATCTTCCTGATAGTCCAACGTGATACGGAGACATGGATCAAAGTCATAGTCTGACGTTACATAATGGGTACTGAAATAGTGCTCGTTTTCTAAATAATATTCAAGGTATTCTGTATTAGATGGCACAACGACAGTATCAAGAATTGTTTTCAATATATTGATACTCACTACTTCCTTAGCTGTTCCAAACGGCATATTCGCCATAAAGGTAACGTCACAGCAACGTTTGAGATGGCTTTCTACAGCCTTATCTATCATCACTTCATCGCATAAAATACAATCACCTGTTATGCGAACGAAATGATCAAGGCTATGCGCCTTGGCAGCTTCATAATATCGAGATGCGACATTATCTAAGGATCCCCTAAACACTGGAACAGATTCTCTCTGAGCCATTTGAGCCAGCGGGTCATCGGATGGATCTGTTGATGTCGCTAAGACAATGCAATCCAGAGATCGACAACGCTTTACCCGATCAATTACCAATGCAATACTTTCACGACCACAAATTTTTCTCATGGCTTTATTGGGCAGTCTGTTTGATGAACACCGAGCTACAATAATTGCTCCGATCTTATTGTTGAGGTTTGCGTATTGGTATAGTGTGCCTGTACTCAGGTTCTTGGCGAGCTGTTTTCCTACCAATCTCTCGCTCGAAACAGGGATTGCATTCGTCGAATCTTTTTTATATTCGATGTCGTTTGGGCATATGATATGGGCTTTAGGTAGATCTCGACGCACACAAGGGCTTTTTTTGAACATTTTTCGGTATTGTCTTTCGTATTCGTTAACCATCCCTGCAGGTTCTAGTAAAGGGGCTAAGGTATGAACTCTTTGAACAAATTTACAAAAATCAAATTTGCTCAGAGCAGATTGGTAGTCCGTCCACTTATTTGCTCGGTCAATGGTGATATGTTTTTCAATGATGCATGCTCCTTTGGCTAATGCCATTAGTGGTATAGCAGACGCCTCTTCACGACTGCCATCGATATGATCAGAAAATCCTACTTTCACTCCAAATGGGGCATATTTGGTAATGAGATCACTGATTTCGTCAAGTGAATGCGCTTCGATTGGTGTTGGGAATGTTTGCACTCCTGTCATGAGAATGATTTGACTTATGAGTTGTTTTTGTTTGAGAAAATTCAGGAGGTGATAGACTTCGCTACGATGTGCACCTCCGATACCAATGATAACTGGTTTATCCAGCATGGCTATATCAGCGATAAAGTGACTGTTCAATAGGTCTTCAGAGTGAACTTTGTACCCATCAACTCCCAAATTGGTTGCCAATGTTAGGCTTTCGCGTCCAAAAACGTCGGAAACAATGCTAAGGCCAAGCTTCCTAGCATGGTCAATTGCCTGACGCCACTGGCGTTCATTTAGTACAAGTTTCTCAAAAATACTCCAGGCCTCTTCACCAGGAATTGCACGTTCTTCGAGAGTAAAAATCTGAAATTTCACAATCTTAGCACTACTCTCTGCAACAGCATCAATCAGTTGAAGCAATTTATCGGGGTCACCAGAATGGCCACAAGCAATTTCACCGATGACGTACCCTCTGTGAGGTGCTAGATCATCAAAGTGAATCATTGAACTCATTGTCAGCGTGTAGGTTTGTGATAGTGCGTATTAACTGTCGACTTTGGTCTAAGAAAAAGTAATTCACTTAAGAGTTCCAAAACGCTGGCTGTTTTGTGTGAAAATCCCTCATGAAGGTTCTTTTGCACTCCTGTTATGAGATTGAGCACACAAGTCACGTCGTATCTATTATATAACTGGAGAGGGGCGTAATTTTCATTTTTGCGCGCACCTATTCGGTTTGTAATTTTCATTGTGCCGAGTGGTCCATTGTTCGTCAAGGACGAACAATACTATTCTCTTCGAAAGAATTTCTCTATTGATTTCAGTAACACTTTTTTAAGCTCTATACGGTTGTAGTACAATCGTAACGTTTAGCGAATGATTCCTCATTAGGGTTGGGCTAAGGAGACTGTGCCACAACGGAAAATCAATCAAATCGTTCTCGTTGATTTGGCCCAGGGGAGATTAAAAGAACTGAAAAAGACGGTGCAAGTGTGACAGAAAAATGTAGTGCTTAGTGCAGGAGTCTGCTATGGATTGGTATGTGAAACGCACAATATTTATTTCTCTAATAGCTTTCGCATTGCTTGCTATTTCATGTGGAGATGGAAGTGATGGGGAAGTTCCATCTCCACCTTTGGTATTGACTTCAACTGCAGAGGACGGGACGTCATCAGTTCGTGCCTATGTGACGAACTTGCTCTCTGCCACTGTCTCGGTCCTTGATTTGAGTACGAACACTGAAATTGCCACGATTCCGGTAGGCCAAACTCCAAAGGGGATTGCCCTTACGCCAGACGGGATTCACGCGTATGTGACGAACCAGCTTTCCTCTACCGTTTCGGTACTTGATCTGAATATGAATACAGAAATTGCTACGATTGTGGTAGGGAATGGCCCTAGAGGGATTGCTATCACTCCGGATGGTAATCACGCGTACGTGACGAACCAGTTCTCTGACAACGTCTCGGTCCTTGATTTGAATATGGATACGGAAATCGACACAATTTCGGTGGGGAAGGATCCGTGGAATATCGCTATCACTCCGGATGGAACTCGCGCGTATGTGACCAACCAGCTTTCTTCTACCGTTTCGGTCCTTGATCTGAGAACGGATACTGGTATTACCACAATTTCACTAGGAGATGCTCCGTGGGATATCGCTATTACGCCGGATGGGGATCGTGCCTATGTAGCAAATTTTAGCTCATCTCGGTCCTTGATTTGAGTACGGATACGGAACTTGTCACGATTCCAGTGGGAGATGGGCCGTGGAATATCGCTATCACGCCGGACGGGACTCGTGCCTATGTGACAAATCGGGATGACAATACCATCTCGATCCTTGATTTGAGTACGGATACGGAGCTTGCCACGATCTCGGTGGGGGATGGGCCAAGAGGGATCGCCATTACGCCTTGACACCGCTGTACTCTAACTCTGGCACGCTATTTTTAAATAATGAAGGTCTTTTTTCTCCATAGCGTGCTATCTCATGGCTTGGTGTTATGCCTTGTCATTCCGAGCCAACTCGCCTACGAGTGGATATTGAACCACACATGCTGCGATTACATCATCACGTTTTGACCTACATCTCTATAATGAAGAAGTTTCTCCCTTGATTTGACTGTGGAGAATAGGGATATTGAAAATTTGAGGTAAGAGGTATAGCATCTCGGTAGAGCGATTATAGCGTGAAAGGGGGGGGGCTATGAAATGCAATGTTGGAGGTGTTGACCGTGTAATACGCATTCTTGGGGGAAGTGTGATTGGAGCCTACGCGATTTGGTGGGGGCCGACCACTGGAGGGTGGCATATTGTATTGTATGTGGTGGCAGCCGTTGCGCTGACCACTGGGATTTTGAAGTTTTGTCCTGCGAGTGCTCTTTTTGGAATTGATACCTGTCAACGTAACGAGTAACAAGTTTTTTCAGGCAGTTGAGGAATCGGATGTACCTAAATTTTAATGTGGCCGCAAGCCTTTTTTTTATGGGCTGATCCGGAAAATTACGACGATGCGGTTCCCTTGAGTATCCAGGCGAGAGTGGTCTTGGAAGCAAGGAGTGAACTTATCTAAGCGTTCACATTAGTCATAGCTATTTTTTCTCTTTTTCCTTACTTCTCAACGAGGTTAACATTGAATTGTATGTTGATGAGGCGTATGCTTTCTCCGTGAGGGTGCCGTGAACTCTGAGGAAGTAAAAGAAGATGGGGAAATCCATATCAGCCAAAGGATGGACATAATGAGATCATTGATTGCAATGCTGCTGTTAATGGGGGGATTATTTCTGATATGTGGGCAGGCAAATGCCCAGGAAGATACTCTCACAGGTTTCTATGGAGGGCTTGGTCTATCTTTGGCTGCTCCAACAGGAGACTCTGCAGACAAATTGGATTTGGAAAATGGTTTTGGGGGCAATCTAAAACTTGGATACAACATAAATTCTTACTTTGCTGTGGAGCTTGATAGTCTCGCGGTCGCAGGGTTTAAAGATCTTTATAATGCTAAGACATTTGGGCTTGTGACCTCCATAAACAGTAAGGGCTATTTCATGGAGAGGTTAGAAACGAGGGCACTTCAACCCTATGGACTTGTCGGGGTCGGATATGGCCGTTTTGATATTGGAAACGGGGTGTCTGATACTGGCAACATCAATGGCGGGGTGGTCGACGGTCCAATGGTTCGCATTGGGGTGGGAGTAGATTATATTGTGACTCGTAGGATCAATGTTTATGCAGAGGTGTCACACTATCAGGGCGGCACTGATCTTGATGATTCACCCTTTGATCTTATTCCTGTGACGGTGGGAGTGCAGGTTAAGTTCTAGAGACCGTTTGGTATTCTTCTTCCGTTGAAGTAGGTGTGGCATCTTGTAGCATCCAGAGGATGCATAAAAAGACACTCTGCTTTTTTCCTCTTTAGCCTCACGCCAGACGGTACCCTCTCTTATATGACGCACTATTGCAGCATCGTCATGGAAGGCTCTTCATGCCTCAGTGCGCGTCAGTCAAGATTAATCTTCATGGGGCACTATTGAAGCTTGATTACAAGAAAGAGTTCAAGTATTTGTACAATCCCTCCCCCAAATCCATTGTGATCGTTGATGTTCCTGCAATGAATTTTTTGATGATTGATGGACAGGGAGATCCGAACACATCTCGTGCATATCGTGATGCGATTGAAGCACTCTACACTGTGTCGTACGCCATGAAGTTTATGATTAAGAATGGAACATTGGCAATTGACTATGGAGTTATGCCTTTGGAAGGGCTCTGGTGGGTTGATGATATGGCGCGATTCAGTGTAAACAACAAGACCAACTGGAAGTGGACTGCAATGATAATGCAACCGGAATACGTTACGCAGGATTTGTTGTCCGCAGCCTGCAAGCAGGTTGAAAAGAAGAAGAATCCGGTGGCCTTGCCGAACGTTAGGTTTGAATCATTCTCTGAAGGAAACGCGGCTCAAACGATGCATCTTGGGCCATTTTTAGAGGAAGGCCAAACCATTAATCGTATCCATGATTTTATACGAGACAAGGGATATAGCCTTTTCGGCAAACATCACGAGATTTACCTGAGTGATATTCGCAAATCTTCATCCGAAACATGGAAAACAATCATACGACAACCTATGCGAAAGAGCTAAAAAATGCCTCGCTGGTGTTAGCAAGGTGAAAATATGATTACGCTCAATCAACATTGGAATACAATATTTTCTGCCACGACCGATTTTGAATTCGGTTGGTATGAGAGTAACTCTTCTCAAACGTTAAAATTTCTCGATTTGATTTCGCAAAGTGTGAGTTGCACAATCTTCCTCCCGGGTGTTGGAACATCTGTTCTTGTCCATGACCTTCTTGCCAGAGGCCATAAGCTTATTCTGAATGACATTAGCGATGTGGCTCTGAATAAGTTGCGAGGAAGCATTGGAACGAATGAGCACTTGACATGGCTTCACCATGATATCTCTTATCCGTTGCCTGAGGGTATTTCCCAAGCTGATATTTGGATTGATCGGGCTGTTCTTCATTTTTTACTTAAAGAACCAGATATTCAAGGATACTTTGCCAACTTAGATTCGGTTATTCATGAGGGGGGATATGCATTGTTGGCAGAGTTTTCGACTATGGGCGTGCCTCAGTGTGCAGGACTTGAACTGCATCTTTATTCTGTAGAAGAACTGACAGAGCGCATGGGTGCAGGCTTTGAACTTGTTAAACATGAACATTACACATTTATCACTCCATTTGGTGATCCACGCCCCTATATCTATGCGCTTTACAGAAAATCTATTCAGCGGTGATGGGATCAGAGCACAGGGTCGTTAGGGCATGATGTTGCAGTATCGTAGGGGGAAT
>DCWI01000093.1 GCA_002328825.1 Nitrospiraceae bacterium UBA2166
AAGTCACCGCAGTCCGACAACTCGATCTGCGCGAATCGCCTTGACCACCCAACACAAAACTTCCCCTCTTTCAACTAATGACCAATCTTGCTCTCAAGCTGCCTCAACGCCTGAACTCTCTCCACTCATGCAGCAATACAAAGCACTAAAATCCAATCATCAAGATTCAATCCTCTTTTTTCGGGTCGGCGACTTTTACGAAATGTTCTACGACGATGCGGTCTACGCCTCGAAGATTCTCGACATCGCACTGACTTCGCGTGACAAGAACAAAGCCGATCAGGTTCCACTCTGCGGAATTCCCTACCATGCTGCACCATCATATATCGCGAAACTCCTCAAAGGCGGACACAAAGTGGCCCTCTGCGAACAAACCGAAGACGCAAAACTCGTCAAAGACAAACGCCCAGTTCGTCGAGAGGTCATTCGCGTATACACCCCTGGAACTTTGCTTGAATCTGAACTACTGGCAACAAATGAAAATAACTACCTTGCTGCACTAGCTCCGGCACACGATCGTGTCGGCCTCGCCTACTTGGACCTTTCAACGGGAGAATTTCGGGCGACAGAGCTCATCGGTCACAACCTCTCCCATACCGTGATGGACGAACTGACCAGACTCGACCCACGAGAATTACTTCTTCCAGATGGCCCCAGTCATCCAGGACTTCGAACCCTAGATCTTGTCCGTATACAGACAGTGAACTATCTTCCAAGCCACAAGTTTGACGAAACTCAAACCAAAATACTTCTTTCAGCACACATACTCTCCACATCTCAAACACCAATCAAGTCCGATATGCACCCCGTTCTCACCTCAGCAGCCGGCGCACTTCTTGGCTATGTGAAAGAACTGCAACCTCGGCACACGCTTTCGCATATCACCAATCTGCGCATCACACCACCAGAAACAACCATGGTCCTGGACACGGCAACCCAACAGAATCTTGAACTAGTCCATTCCGTACATAACCAAACACCAGAGGGATCGTTACGTCACGCCATTGACCGCACCCTCACTCCAATGGGCAGTCGAATGCTACGAAGCTGGATGGTACGTCCCTTGATCTCTGCAGATGCCATTCAGAAACGACAGGACGCTATCACAGAATTCTATGCTGATCTTTCAATTCGAACTACGTTGCGCGAGAGACTCGACTCGGTGTATGACCTTGAACGGGTAACAGGGCGTATCTCCACGGGTGTTGCGAATGCCCGCGATCTCCTAATGCTCAAGCGATCCCTAAGCCATCTTCCAACGCTTAGCCAGCACATTGCCGACTGTACAGCACCCCTTATTCAGGAACACGCAACAACTTGGGACTCCATGCACGACATTCATGAATGGATTGAATCCGCCATCCAGCCCGAGGTGCCAATGACCATCAGGGAGGGAGACATCATCCGAGATGGTTACAATAAGGAACTCGATGAACTGCGCACGATCAGCCGTGATGGCAAAACGTGGATTGCGAAAATGGAAGCAACGGAACGTGCAAATACGGGAATTGATTCGCTAAAAATAAAATATAACCAAGTTTTTGGGTATGCAATCGAAATCAGCCGAGCCAACCTTGCGAAAGTGCCGGAGCACTTTGTCCGACGGCAAACATTAGTCAATGCGGAACGCTTCGTCACACCAGAACTCAAGGAACTCGAGGGAAAGGTTCTGAGCGCAGGCGAGAAAATCCGCGCACTGGAACTTGAGCTTTTCAACGAACTTCGAGCCAAAGTCGAGAAAGAAACGACGCGAATTCAAACTATGGCTCATACCATCGCACTACTTGATGTCATTACAGCACTTGCCCAGCTAGCTCAGGAACGTCGCTACGTCAAACCAGAAATATCAGACGATCTGGAAATCCGAATCCAAGACGGCCGCCACCCAGTGATTGAGCAATCGATAGGTCCAGGCACAACACGGCCAGAGCTCAGTGGATTTATTCCCAATGATGTGTGGCTCAATGATGAGACCCAACGGATGCTCATCATCACCGGGCCAAATATGGCAGGAAAATCAACCTATCTTCGACAGGTGGCTCACATCGTTATTCTCGCGCAGATGGGAAGCTTCGTACCAGCACGAGCAGCAAAGATTGGCATCGTTGATCGAATTTTTACGCGCATCGGTGCATCGGACAATCTTACTGCTGGCCTTAGCACCTTCATGGTCGAAATGACTGAAACTGCCAATATTCTAGATCACGCGACCTCACGAAGCCTTATTCTCCTCGACGAAGTTGGGCGTGGAACTAGTACATTTGATGGACTGAGTATCGCTTGGGCTGTTGCAGAACACATCCATACGTACCGTGATATTCAAGCTCGAACGCTCTTTGCAACGCACTATCACGAACTCACTGAACTGCCCAACAATCACTCAGGAATGAAGAATTACCACATTGCGGTACAGGAAAAAGGTGATGCAATTCTCTTTCTGAGAAAAATTGTTGAGGGCAAGGCCGATCGCAGCTATGGAATCCATGTCGCACAATTAGCAGGATTGCCAATCCCAGTCATCGTACGCGCAAAAGAAATTCTCGCTCAGCTCGAAGGCCAATCCAGCGATCCCATTGAGTCTCATCCAGATCAGACAGCAAACTCCGAGCAATTATTACCACGGGCCATCTTGAAAAAATCAACAGTCCACAATATCCCTGATAATGATCCTCAAATGGGTTTATTTTAAAACAGTTCAGCGTTTTTAATATTTTAAGAAAACTTCATAAGTATCAAATCGCTCCAAACACTTTCTCGATCGGTTATTGAGTTGACTCATGGCAGAATTAATTTCCCTAATAGTCACCGGACGGCAACCCAAAATACTACAGGAAGAATTAGCGAATGAATCTACTGATATTTTCGTTCAAAGCTTTTTCCATAAAAATATAAAAATGCACAAAACAGATCTGAGTTTCAAGACTCCGACTCTGCCTATGCAATCACCAAATTCTCAGGCCTGCCCCAGATAGTAAATACTGACGGTGCGAACGCCTTCGTCTATCTTGCGCCAAACACTCAGAGTGTAAACGCAAACAGCTATAAATATCCTGAGATAACGGACGGCGTGCTGGAGAGCATACTGCCCTCCAGCACGGGTAATAAGGTGGGAGGGGGGGGTTATCTTTTCTTTTTCACTGCTTTTTTCTTCGCAGCCGGTTTCTTCTTCACTGCCTTCTTCACT
>DCWI01000023.1 GCA_002328825.1 Nitrospiraceae bacterium UBA2166
TGGGGCTTTGGCAAAGATGACGAAAGCCCGTTTTGGTAACGCCATTATCGAATATCCTTGTAGAGCTGTTTTAGCCGTTCTGGCGCAATACCGATAAAAAACAAAAATCGGAATATCCACATTAACAATATAGTGTACACAACCCCATCAGTCTTCCAGCGGCGCGCTGAAGTAATTACGCATGATTGAAGCATTGCAATGGCACCCTGTGTTTTAAGGCGTCGAGTCAAATCAATATCTTCCATCAGCGGAATATCCGCATACCCTCCCATCGATTGAAATACATCACGGCGCACAAATATCGCCTGATCACCCGTTGCAATGCGCGTAAGACGTGATCGTAAATTTACCATTCTGCACACGATCCAAAGCAGGCCAGTATCATGGTCTGTACGAGCATCAAAACGCCCGCCAATAATGGCAGGGTCGGAAAGTGCATCACGAATGTCCTGAAACGCTGTTTTGGGAAGCAGGGTATCGGAGTGGAGAAAGAGCAACACATCGCCAGTGGCCTCTCTTGCCCCAACATTCATCTGACCTGCACGGCTTGGAGCACTTGTGATGACGCGTGCGCGATCTCTCACAAGTGTTTGGGTTTGATCCTGACTCCCTCCATCCACCACCAAAACTTCAAGGGTGATCCCATCATTTGTTGATGCGTAGATGAACGCAAGAGTTTGATCGATCGTAGATTCTTCGTTGAGAGTTGGGATGATAACCGAGATGGTCACGGAACACGAACAAACACTACCTGTTTTCTTTTTTGTCAGTCGATACGAAGGCATAAATCCCTCCGACCGCGGCAATGAAGAACAGAATCTGCTTATGCCACAACACAACTTCCCCGTTAACAAGAATTGCAATGTCAAGAAAAACAGCAATGCCAATGACGATCCATCGAGACCAATGTGAAAACACACTATGCACAGTAAAGATAATGCCAGCGATAAACATCAAGAAGGGAGTAATCCCTACTTCAAACATCGGACTCGAAAGAGAGAGAAGCACAGGAATAAACCCGACAAATAAGAGAACAAACCCAAGAATTCTCTCGACGGCAAGAATATGGTCAGGTTCTTGACGAGACTGGCCGGTGTCCATTTGTCTCCCTTGTATATGGGTGTGCCACAGCAAGTTTTTTATCAGTTAGCTGTTTGTTAGCCTCATTCCCATTTTTGGAATATACCGCTACAAGACTATCTTGTGGCTGTGGATAGGAAAAAGTTTTGTCCTCATAGTTTTTCAGCGTTACTTGCTGATCATCAATCTGCACAAGATATCCATCAGGAAGAAGAGGTATTTTCCCACCCCCATCAGGCGCATCAATGACAAAGTGTGGTACGGCCATCCCACTGGTATGGCCTTGCATTGATTGAATGATATTCATACCACACTCTACTGGTGTACGAAAATGATTTGCGCCGCGTGTAGTATCGGCTTGATAGAGGTAATACGGACGAATCCGAGCTTTCAACAGCGCATGCATCAGACGCTTCATCGTCTCGTGATCATCATTGACACCATTCAATATGACCGTTTGTGCTCCCAAAGGCACTCCAGCGTCAGCTAGCATTCCGCAGGCTTTCTGAACTTCCAATGTCAATTCACCTGGGTGATTGAAATGCAGGTTCATAAAAATAGGATGATATTTTCTGAGCATTTCACACAGTGACGAAGTAATGCGTTCCGGAAGCGACCCTGGAACACGTGTTCCGATTCGAATCAATTCAAGATGAGGGATTTCACGAAGAAGGTTGAGTATTTTCTCAAGAAGACGATCTGGAAGCAGGAGAGGGTCTCCACCAGAAAGAATAACATCGCGAATCTCCGTGTGTTCTCGGATATAGCTAATAGCGCGATCAATTTCCCCTTTTTTGAGAAACCCAGATTTCCCGACAAGCCTCTTTCGTGTACAAAACCGGCAATAAATAGGACATTGGTTCGTCACCATAAACAAAACACGATCTGGATACCTGTGAACCAGATGTGGAACAGGGCTATCAACATCCTCATGCAGGGGATCATCGCTAGCCTCATCAGTGAGTTCTTCAGGAATAGGCACAACCTGCCGCCAAAACGGGTCGCCTTTTTCTTTGATGAGCTTCATCCACATTGGGGTGATACGCATCGGAAATTCCTTAACAACCTCCTCGATCGATGTTGCTTCAACATCAAGCCATTTTTCAAGATCAGCGGGCTTGACGATGCTTTGCATGAGTACCTGCTTCCATGCTTCCATACGATTCTCCTGCAGTCAGGTTCAAGATCATGTTCATGTGCTCTATATCAAAATGTGAACAGATGATTCCGACAATTCAAGATGATACTGGATTGGATTTTCCATATGTTTTATCAAGATAATCAAGGATATCAGGGGTTTCAGTGAGAATGGCTTCGCCTTCCGTCAAGACGGGAACATAGGTCTGGTTCGAAACTTTTTTAACCTGAATACGCTCAACATGGCTATCTGAAACTTTCACTTCATCGTACGCAATCCCAAGTGCAGCAAGCTTCCGTTTTACCAAAATACATTCGGGGCACCAATCTACTGAATACAGGATCATATGCGAGATCTTACCGCGCAGGGAACAATAATTGCATCCTTCATTCCATGAATAATTTTCTTGTCAAGGGGACACACCGTCGCCATTGTTGCACCAAGCTGAACGTCTACACCACGAACAAAATAATAGGGGCAGAGTCTAGTACGTCCTTTCATCCATTGAATGCTTCCGTTTGCTGGATCGGAATAGGGAAAAGTGACCCGCCGTCCATCATGAAATTCCTGAAGAACAAACGGAGTGTGAGGAAATGATTTGAGTGCTTGATCAAGCGCTATACCCCAGTCGTCTTGCGAAAGATCATGCCCCACAGAAACACCACGACTACCCCAGGCTAATGGCGAAAACCCTGACGGTTTAATAACAAAACGCCGCTCTTTTTGTGTCAACCGTTTGAGTGCTTCCCAGTTTTGCACCGGATAACCGGCAATGGTCAAATTTGGGATTGTTGCATATGGAGGAATTGGCCGCGGATCAAGAATCCACGTTCGTGGAATCAATGATTGAAGATGTGAGACAGACTCTTCCCCTAACTCCTCGATCCAATAGTGTTCAAGTGAAGGATGGTGAAAGAGCGCAAACCACATTTTTTCTTCGAGAAAAGCCTTAAATGGTGGAGTAACCGCAACTTTAGTTTTTTTGTTGCTATACATAATAAGTTCTGTCTTGGGAATATTTTTCAAATCAAACAGTTCAAAGAATCGATAAAGGACTGTGATATGGTGCGTGGTTCCATTCACAGATAGACGCAACCCCTCTTCCGTAAAGTGAATCTCTTGCGGAGTTACAGCATAGGCCAAAAGGCCTGATTCTCGAAGTTGTGTTGCCAACCATGTCATTTCAGAACGATAATCCTCGGCCTCCTCGGATACGACAATCGCCAGTACAATTGATTTTTCAATCACGCCTGACGAATTCGCGATATGCCGAATCATGTCTGCAAATCCGTTGATTATACCATTACGAGTTGTCTCCCTTTCCAGAAGACCTTCAGTATCACAATAAGCGTCTAACAGCGCCCCAGTCAGACCAAATCCGCCTGGAACAGCATCGAGCTCTGTAATCACAAATCCATTATCTGTCGGGATGATATCAGGACGAATGATGGATGGAAGAGTGTTGCGAAACCGTCGCATGCGACTAAAAGAAACCAGTTCCGAAGGCTTTCCAATATCGAGATATTCCGAGATCCATGCAGGTTGATGCCCAGAAATACTCTTGCTATAGAGTGTGTTGCAGACACGCATAAACGAATGGAGCACAGGGCCAAGCGCATTGAATACGGCATGCTCTTGGGGAGAAATCGTGAACGGTTCTAGCCCGATTCGCCAGTGCCGAGAAATTCTTTCCTTATCATTGCCAGCAGGTTCATAGAGCCCCGCATACGTGAGGTGGTCACGAACACGTAACGCGCGAAGACGAAGCGCCTCGCTATCTAAAAGGCTAGATTTGAGAGATGATTTGTGTTCTTGAACAAGCATAAATTCAAAGAGTTTTACACAATTACACGTCATGGGGATACTACCATGTGCCTATTTCACAGAACAAGTAAGTAGCAAATCAGAGTCCCATGTGGCATGGTAACTTTGCGATTCCATCTAGCCTAGGGTAGGAAAATGACCAATCAGAAGCGGTATATTGAATTACAATTCCCTCTAGTGTTTGATGCCGGTGAAATTGTGGGATTTATCGATGTACCAGGCTTCGTTGGTGCATGGAATGATAACGGACAAACAAAGCTGTATTGGGATGCCACAAAATGGTCAGATAATGTCATTGAGCATATCCAATACGCCCTCAGGCATATTGGTGTGGATGATGCAAGTACCAAAATGCTGGTCAGGGAAGTTCCAGACAAAGATTGGAATGAGATATGGAATGCATCAGTTGTTCCAATATGGATAGGGCACCGTATTGTCATTCGACCATCATGGCATCCAGTGACAATGCCACAAAAAGGAATTGAGCTAATCTTGGATCCCAAGCAAGCATTTGGCACTGGCCATCATGCCACCACCCAATTATTAGTTGAGTGGCTTGACGAATTGATCAAAGGAGGAGAGGAGATTCTTGATATTGGAACAGGAAGTGGCATTCTTGCAATGGTTGCGCTGCGCTGTGGAGCGCATTCCGCTCTTGGCATTGACCCTGATCAAACGGCACTAGAATGCGCAACAGGATATGCAAAGGAAAATGGGTTCTCAACCGAGCTTGTCTTAAAGAGAAGCTCGCTCGCCGAGTTATGCACCACCCGAGTATTTGACGTGATTCTTGCCAATCTTGATAAAGATACCATCCTTTCCTCGTACCGCGCGTTCACAAAATTTATGATCCCTTCAAGGTCAGTATTATTGCTTTCTGGCATTCTCTCGGCCGATCGCCTCGAAATTCAATCCGCGTTAGTAGCAGAAGGATGGAGTCCTACAACGGAACGAGAAAAAGATGGGTGGATTGCAATGGCATTTAGTTCTTAAAATCAATTGGAGAGTGACGCGCATAATTAATTGCGTGAGGAATTTCAGCGACGCGAAGTCCTCGCCAAAACACATGCCACATATCATCCCGTATAAGACCGTCACACTGCTGCTCATACCATACAATAAGTGGATTATCAGCACGGCTTCGCCAGAACATTTGAGGAACATTTACATGAAGAACACGCCATAAATCATGCCCCACGCCTTCTCCACGCGCTTGCCGATCGACAATAAACTTTGTCAGGTAATGCCCAACTGGTGTGTTGGTGATAATAGCTATACCGCGGTAATCATCAACGAGATACAGGGCATGTATCGGACGTGTGAAGAAATCGTTAACGAGAGAGCGCCCAAACGAAGACTCAATGAGTTCCTGAACTCGTGAGCAATCAACGAGAGTCATGTCGGTTACATGCGTAATAGATGATCCCAGTCGAATCAGTGTGCCTGCCCCGGTAGAAGTAAAAAGCTCACGCAAAAGATCCAAAGGTGACGTCACGGCAATAGTTGTTCGGCGATCAACCGTTTTAAAGAGGCGATTGACTTGTTGCAAGAGCGCCTGCTGGTGTGAGGGTAATCGATGTGGCATCACCAATGTTTCGTATTCCGTGGTCATATCAACAAGAGATAACACGGTGCCATCATTGGCCTGAAGACCGCTCCGAGTTCCCAAAAACATAATTTTCCGTGAATGAAGAAATTTCGCGAGGTTGGCAAGCAAGTCAAACCGGTGATCAATGGCCTCCACACTCTTCGAAAATGGAACGAGTACGATACCACCACCTTGAGCAACCTCCTGCACACGTGAAAAATCCTCTGCATTAACAATTGAGCAGGAAACGTGTGGCTGAAGGAGTGCGCGCATCGTGTTAGCGTAATGCCCCGATGTAGTTGGTGTCACCACCCCAAATACGACGATAGGAGTAAGTTGCAGTTGCGCAAGAAATCGCAAGTCAGCGGTCAACACCTCAGGAGTTTCCTCCATGACCGACTCTCCAACAACAATGATGGCAAATCGTTCTGGACTCTCACTTTTAAATAGTTTGAGATAGAATTCAGCCTCATCAGAACGCCCAATGCTAGAAAGAAATCTGATCACGAGATCGTGAGATTTCATTGCAGGGTATCCTTAAATATGTGCGTAAAAAGCGTAACAGCCCATTTGAGATCATCCCGACTCACCCATTCATCGGCCCCATGAGCCTGAGCAATATTGCCAGGCCCAATGACAACGGCATTGATACCCGCATCAGACAAGATGGCAGCCTCAGTCCAAAATTGGAGTGGAACAAACCCTTGAATATGCGACTCAAGCATTTGCTCAAATGGGGCAAGATGAATTGTAGAAAATGGAGGGTTGTGCAGCTGTCGCGTTAACGTAATAGCTGGATTAATGTTTTCTATCGCGACTTTAATTTCCTGATCAAAGGTATCTTGGTCAAATCCATGCGGAGGTCTGATTGACCACGTAAGAGTTGCCGCATCAGGAACAACATTAAATGAAACTCCTCCCTCTAAAACGGCAACATTCATGCAAATACCTTTCATATCATCTGGCCCATGTGAGACATATCTCTGCCCTAAATCATCAAGTTCAACGGCAAGGCGTGCCAGTATGGTAATCGGTTTAGGCATGCAATCGGCATTCGATGAATGCCCTCCTTGGCCCTGAAAGTTGGCGTGGTAACCACTGACCCCCCGATGACGGACCCCAACATATCGGTTGGTAGGTTCGCACACAAGTGCGCGTTCAATACCCTGAGCACGCGCTGTAGTGAGAAAGGCCCTGATACAGCTTGTACCGTGTTCTTCGTCACCAGAGAACAAGAGTCCTACGTTATGCGGGACAATGGTTTCAAGTACGGTAAGAATCGCAGCAATAGCACCTTTTGTATCTGCTGCCCCAAGTCCAATGACTTTGTCAGCAGTAATAGATGGTATCCATGGGTCTTGAGTCCAACCTGTGTTAGCAGGAACCGTATCAATATGAACGTTGATAAGGAGCTGAGGTGATCCAAAGCGCGCAAACACGTACGCCCCAACTTCGCTGCCTTTTGCTCGTGGCACCTGAGTAATCGTAACCTCATCTGCACCACGTGCCCTAAGTTCGCGACACAGAAACTCGCACAAAGCCAACTCATCTCCACCCGGATTTTCCGTGTGATATTCAATGAGGTTTCCGAGCAATACTTCTGTCGTCATGAGTTATCAAAGCCCGCACTGAAACGTAAACAGCAAGATGAAGTCAGACTGCAGCTTTATTGTCCTTCTCAAAAATTTTCACGCCAAGGTCAGTAGATTTTGATGCACTAATGCTCACCAACACCTACCGTACCCAGTAGGCATCTCTCACAGAACACCTCACAACCCACGCTGCATAGATCATTGGAAAGGGTTGGTGCCGAGAGGCAGAATCGAACTGCCGACACGAGGCTTTTCAGGCCTCTGCTCTGCCGACTGAGCTATCTCGGCACCATTTTTGACGTCGGTAAAGCGGATGTCAGAATCAGGTTTTCTCTCCGGTGGGATATACTAATAGATTCAGTCGCGAGAGTAAACACGGAGACTCTTCATAACTAGGATGGCCCTGCGCACGACTCAAGTGTTGTGCATGCCTAATGGAAAACCCATCATGCGCGATACTCAAACCACAACACTCAATCTTTATGCAATATCAAGAATGCCAGAACAATATTCCCGATGTAGGACAGATTGACTCCCCAGGAGTCTGCTACTCAGATAGTTGCCTGTTCTTCTGATAAAACATATGTAGCAATTGTCGCATACTTTTGAGGTTACGCTGTTTCCCCTCCTCTCGTAGGATCTGTGCGGCACTCGTGAAATACGAATGAGTTTCAAGAAATCGACATTGTCGCTCCCACCACTCCTGTATAGAATATGGAGGGTGAAACTCCATTGGAATCACCTTGTAATGAGAGAGAAGCTCTCTGAGCAGACAGTCTCCCGCCATCCAAAATGTTTCTTCCCCTCCTAGGTTGTACATATCCGCATCACACAGAATTTGCTCTAAGGAATTCTTGGGAGATTGAGGAATTCTGGTTGCGAGAATGAGTCCTCTCACTATCTCAATTTGCCCAACCGTGTATCCAAAAGTTGGCAATGTCTCTTCTGCGATGCTAACTCCAAGAGGCTCATTGTCCCAATATTGCTTGATAAACCCCAAATCATGATACAGCGCCCCTGTTCGAAGAAGAACCATCTCCTCTGCAGACACACCTTCGGTTTCAGCTAATACTTCGGTGTCACGCAATACCTGATTTTTTGTATGGTGAATATTGTGATAGAAGAGCGTCGGTGATAGACCCTCCTCGAGCTTCTGGATCACATATTTGTATGCTCTCGCGAAGTTTGGAATGCTCATCCTAAACGGTTAAAACCCTGTATTGGACCGACCCAATCGATTCCAATCGGCCACAAAAAGTATGTATAGCAAGTCAATAGAGCCCTTTTCAATAAAAAGCTGCTCAAGCAGTTCTCTCGTCCTCTCGTTATTTTTTCCACGCACACTCAGACAGCAAAACCTTGCATGATTTGTCATGGAATCACATTCAGATAAGAGTTTACAAAAACTTATTGGTTAGTATTACGTATCACGAATGGGCCCCGAAATAGAGAGAGAGATAACGATCTACAGAGGCCGTCCAGTCAAATCTCACTCGCATCGCTTGCCGTTGCATGTGTCTCCATTGACGCCCATTGTGAACAAAGAGATAGAGTGCCGCATCCAACGTCTTAAGAGCGGATTGGAGTGTTTGCGTTCGCGTCTTCCCAGTGAAAATAAACCCCGTTTTGTTGTGATTCACTGTATCCAGTAACCCCCCAACACCATGAACAAGCGGAAGGCAACCGTACCGCATACTGATAAGTTGACTAATTCCGCACGGCTCAAAATCTGACGGCATAAGAAAAAGATCTCCTGCCGCATAGATACGCTGTGCAAGAGTTCGTTCAAAAGCGCAGATGAAGATCCCATTTTGATGGAAGTTCACAATGTTGCTGAGTGCATGTTCCCGCTCTCCTGTCGCTAAGATGAGCAAAGAAATGTTGCGTTGAAGAATATGCTCAACCAGTGGTTTTCCACGCCACTCCTCCAATAACATCTTAACCTTTTGGTCTGTGGCGCGTGTGACCATAACCACAAGCGGACGTGCATTCCATTCTTCAGAATCGTAATCAGATAATTGTGTGGCAAGTTGATTGACGTTCCATCGTGGAAGACGTTTGGCATTTTGAAACGTCATGATCTCACACGGAAGTTGTTGAATGAGGGCATGTTTGTGTTGTAGACGAATCTTCTCCCACGAAGGCATCGTGACATCAAACGCAGGCACAAGAGTTAAAGGCGTGTGAATCGTATAGTCTAACCCATTAAGAATGCCATGAAATTGGTCTTGCTGTTTGCGTCGCGTGATATCACACTCTAACCCTCTCCCACCAAAAAAATTCAACATTGGATTGTCAGGCTGTGTAAGCTCAATGGCATATGTTGGACTGACAGTATTAACATGATCCGCAAGTTGAATGGCGGCTCGCATTGGATTAAACCATCGTAATGGAGGATAAGGGTTTTTAAGCCCTAAGATCGCACCTGATGTCCGTAATAAAGTATAGAGCGATGGAAACCAATCAGAAAATGAAAACCAGCGTCGACGAATTCGTGAACTAAACGGACGCATTCCTTGATAGTCAAGATTATGAATGGTGAAAAGAACACAAACCCTTTTCGCGAGTTTTTTATATCTTGGATCATATTTCAAAAGGGTAAACAGTACACCAGTGTGCCAATCGTGACAGTGTAATGTAGTGACTGAACGCAGCGGTGCATATTGTTGAATGAAGGCCAGAACTGCCGATGAGAAAAACGCGAACCGCCTCGCATCGTCCTCGAACGGATACTGCTGACTATGGATATAGACGGTTTTGTATCGCCGACTAAAGAATTCACGTTTCCGAAGAAGATAGACCATGACCCCATCCAATGAACATTGAAACCACTCAACTACCCATGACCTATTCCCAAATGGGACTTTGAATTTCCCAAGAGAAACCGCAGAGTTCGTCACTGTCCCGTGGTAAGGCAGTGCGATACTGACTCGAATCCCCCGATAAAGAACTGCCTTCGAAAGTTCTCGCACAACATCACCCATCCCCCCAACAGTAGCAATTTCACGACATTCTGCGGCAACCATAAGCACATGAGGTTTTTGTTTTCGCCTCCCTGCGGGAGAACTCTTCAGGGCTAGTTTGCGTATTTGCGATTGAATGTTCACTTTGCTATATCTCAGTAGGCTCTATCAATTCTTGACCCAGGAAAGGCTGTTCAAAAAATCGTGTCGAGTAAGAGACCCTAGGCATTTAACACTCTAATACACACATATAACACGTAAAGCTATAACACACAGAGGATTTAGAAGATCGCGGAAGACCTCTCACTAAATTGCATGTCCATTTTTACCACATCGATAGCTCTTTCCAGCAAAGGAGACCGAGATACCCAAAACCTAACTCCTGCAGTGGCCAATGAGGTGAAAAAATCAGGATTCTGCAATGGCATCGTAACCGTTTTTGTTCCCGGGTCAACAGCAGGCATCACGACAATTGAGTTTGAACCTGGCGCGGTTGAGGACTTATCAGATGCCTTTGAACGCATTGCACCAAAAGACAACAACTATGCACACAACGAACGATGGGGTGATATGAATGGATTTAGCCATGTCAGGGCAGCAATGCTAGGTCCATCGGTAACGATCCCATTTACCGCAGGACGGCTTTTACTAGGAACATGGCAGCAAGTGGTATTGGTCGATTTTGATAATCGGGCACGAAACAGAGAAGTGATCATTCAAGTTATTGGCGAATAGAGAAAATACATCAATGTAGTCTGCCCTGAAAATCCTCTTTGAGCTTTTTCATTTTTGGATCGATGATAGCGCGGCAATACGGCTGGCTCGGGTTGAGGTTGTAATAGTTTTGATGTTCTCTCTCAGCAGAGTAGAAATTGGTTAATTTGGCAATTTCAGTAACAATGGGGTTTGACCACAGTCCTGACATTTGCATGTTTTCTCGTGATATTTCTGCAGTCTTCTTCTGGGTGGCATCATGATAGAAAATCACCGAACGATACACAGTACCGATGTCATGCCCTTGCCGATTGAGTGTCGTGGGATCATGTGTTTTCCAAAATACATCAAGTAAATCTTCGTAGGAAATGACCTCTGGATCAAACGTCAACTGGATGGCTTCTGCATGGCCAGTATTGCCTACACACACTTGCTGATAAGTGGGATTTTCGGTAGTCCCTCCTGCATAGCCCGAAACAACATTATCGACGCCTTTCAAACTTCGAAAAATTGCTTCAACACACCAAAAACACCCTGCACCAAGAGTCAATGTTTCACTCATAAGGCTCCTTTTCCATAAAGCCATTCCCTGTACTTAGAAACC
>DCWI01000109.1 GCA_002328825.1 Nitrospiraceae bacterium UBA2166
TTTCATGAAGTGACTAAAGGTCCGTTTGAAAAAAATGATACTGTATTTCCAAGTTGGGCACCGCCAGATGATAAACACCATCTTGTTAACGAATATATTAGACAACTTAATCTTCAGTTAGAATTACTGACCCATTGAATAACCTTAATGAAAATTTGCGACTGGATAATAATTGTCGGTTATGTAGCTCAGAAAGAATAAAAATAGTTTTTAAACTTAAACCTACACCCCCTGGAGATCTGTTTCTTCCGCAAGACAAGCTGAATCTGTCTGATGAAAAGTATTCTTTGATCCTCGCACTATGCGAAGATTGTGGATACCTGCACTTGCCTTATGTACTTAATCCCGAGGTCAGTTATACAGACTACGTTTATGAGACTAAGGTTACCGTTGGTTTGAGAAAAAACTATAAGGAATACGCGGATAGTATCATTTCCTTTGCCGGCACAGAGCCCGGGAGCTCTGTCATCGATCTGGGCAGCAATGATGGCACCATGCTGAAAGCGTTTAAGGAGTCCGGGATGAAAGTTCTTGGCGTGGAGCCCAACGATAACATCGCCGGTATTGCCAACCGAAACGGGCTGGAGACCATCGCTGATTATTTTAACAGTACCATCGCTAACCACATCATCAAAGAACATGGCCGAGCATCGGTCATCACAGCAAATTACATGTATGCCAATATTGACAATGTTGTTGCATTCACGGGAGACGTAAAAAAAATACTTGAAGATGAAGGATTGTTTGTGATTCAGACCGGTTATCATCCTGAGCAAATGAAGATCAATATGTTTGATTACATCTATCACGAACATTTTTCATACTTCTCGGTCAAGGTTCTGAAACAGTTACTCGAGCAATGCGGAATGGAATTGATCCATGTGTCGTTGCACTCACCGAAAGGTGGATCTATAAGGGCGATTGCACAACATAGCGATGGGAAACGAGAGTTGGATGAGAGTGTTGGCTTATTTATGAGAGAGGAAGAGGATGCAGGAATTCATGAGTCAGGAACCTACATACGATTTGCCAAGGAAATTGACAGGCGGAAAAAGCAAGTTTTAGAATTGATCGGACAAATAAAATCTGCCAGCCATAGCATTATTGGCTACGGTGCGTCACACAGCACCACCACTCTTCTCCACCATTTTGAAGTGGGGGAATACATTGATTTTCTGGTTGATGACAACCCCATCAAGCACGGTCTTTATTCCCCGGGCTACCAATTGCCGGTATATCCTTCAGACAAGTTGTATGAAGATAAACCTGAATACGTTCTTGTACTTGGCTGGCAGCATCAGGATAGTATTATCAATAGAAACAAGAAATATTTGAATGAAGGAGGAAAGTTCATTGTTCCTCTTCCAAAACTAAAGGTGATTGGTTGAAAGTTATTCCAGAAAATATTTCCTGGTGGAGGATCGACTACTCGGATGCGGATATCGAAAAAGTAACTGAGGCCATCCGCAACGAGTACATCAGCATGGGGAAGGTTACTGAGGAGTTCGAGCAGCGGATGGCCGAAGCCCTGGGGATACCTTACGTGGTGGCAACGACCAGTGGTAGCGTCGCGCTACTGTTAACCTTGATGGCGCTCGGGATCAAGGCTGGAGACGAGGTGATCGTTCCCAACCGCACATGGATTGCTACCGCCCATGCCCCCATGATGCTGGGCGCGAAACCAGTACTGGTCGATGTATTGCAAGAACGGCCCGTCATGGACACCACCAAGATCAGAGAGAAAATCAACTCTCGGACCCGGGCCATCATCCCGGTATCACTCTGCGGTTGCGCGGTGAACATGGAGGAAGTTTGGCAGGTCGCCCGAGATCACGATCTCTTCGTCGTGGAAGATGCCGCGCAAGGACTGTTTTCGAAATACCAAGGCGAATACATGGGCACACGGTCCGATGCGGGTTGTTTCTCCATGGCGATCTCGAAGTTGGTTTCCACCGGACAAGGAGGGTTCGTGGCAACAAAAAAAAAAGAGCTCTACGAGTTAATGAGGCTCATTCGCACCCATGGGGTGGAGAATGTCACCACAGCTTCACCATTCCTAAGAATGGGCTTTAACTTCAGATACACCGATCTCCATGCCTCCCTTGGTTTAGTGCAGTTGGGCAAGGTCGAAGAACGCATCAATAACCTGAAAAAAATCTACAGTAAGTATCGTGAGGCGCTCAATGAAATAGAATGGTTAAAGCTGGTGCCCATCCATGTCGAAAAAGGAGAGATTCCGCTCTACGTCGAGGTCCTAGTTAAAGAACGGGAAAATCTTATGCAATTCCTGATATCCCGTAACATCGAGACCCGACCCATTTATCCCGACTTGGACACTGCAAAACACCTCAACAGCAGAGATGATTTCCCCAATACTCGTGTGTTTGGAAAAGAAGGTTTGGTGTTGCCCTGCGGACCGGATCAGTCGATGGAAAATGTTAAGCGTGTGTTAATGGAGCTTGAGCAATATGGGTAGTTATCATGATAAGTATGATGTTCAAGTCTTGGATAATTCTGTTGCGATTGTTGGTTGGGAGGAAGGGACAGCAGGTCAGATTGATTCTTGGTTGGAAAAAACAGGTGAGTATTATATAGCCTGTTTTGTTAATCCGAATGACCAACCTTTAGACGTTGATCCCAGTGACATTGATAGGGATGCAACCCAATTTTCCTACCCGACGAAAACCGATTTTAAAGATAAACCACTTATAAATTCATCAAACTGGGTTCAAGAATTAGAAGAACTCAATATTAAGCGCGTGTTGGTTACGACTCATGATCCGCATCATAGGTTTAAAGAAATCAACCAGGCTCGAACAAATGGTCTAGAGTTGATAAATGCTATTCACCCCACTTCTCACATCATGGAAGACGTTATCATTGGAGACAATGTGATCCTACACGCGAGAGCTTTTATAGGTTATAGAGCAGAGGTTTGTTCAGGGACTATTATAGATACTAATGCTCAGGTTGATCATCACAATGTGATTAAGGAATGCGTGACCCTTGACCCAGGAGTAGTCACCGCCGGGAATGTGACCATTGGAAGGTTTAGTCAGGTGCATACTGGCACAATCATTATTAACAGAAAGAGAATTGGGGAGAACTCAATACTCGGTGCTGGCACTGTGATTATTGATGATGTGCCGGATAATGTAACGGTTGTGGGTGTACCCGGCAGAGTTATGAAGAATTAGTAGACTAGTTTTTTTCCAATACACATACTAGACCCAGCATTGTAATGTTAGTCATAACGTTGACACTCTTATGAATTCTTTTGTACTAAGACAAATAGACCAAATTAGCAAAGAAGGCTGTGTGGCATTAAAACGGAAGATAGGAATATTTTTTCAACTTTTTCTGAAACCTCGGTTTATTGACCCAGCCAGACTCATGGTAATCTTAATTTTTGCCCTTCGTCCACTGGTTCTAGTACGGATAGGAAGATTGGATCTGGGGAGAATTGGAGC